>CAYYJL010000029.1:0-12172 GCA_964472245.1 uncultured Ignavibacteriaceae bacterium
GGAAGGACATTCCAAGGTTGAAATAAGGATGATGTTTTTATGGGATAACGAACCGGTTCTGGTTAATAATCTGGTGCGGACTAGCAAAGGCGCCATGATGGGTGTGGATTTCAATAAAAACAAAACCTGGGTTGGTTCCAGCTGCGCGTTTCATCCTGAGGATTAACCGGGTTTACACACAAATCTGCCCTTCTCTCCTTATAATTTATTTGAATGACCCTGAAAGCTCCCCGATTCTTTATCGGGGATTTTGCTATATTTCCACTTTAGAATTACGTTCCTATACCCTGAAAATCCACAGACGGAGAGAAAATGCCTTCGGATGAGAAGCAGATGACTGAAATACCGGAAATTACTTATGACCTTCACGTTGCCAAATCAATAAGAGAAAAGTTTGGGTTTGAGACCTCGCTTTTTTCTGTAACTGGCAATCTTCTGATCGCGGATTTTAACTCCGCACGTCTGCTTTCCGATAAAATAAATAAAAACATCGCTCCCGGGCAGTATGTCACTCCCGGCCTGCTGAATGCAGCCGGGCTGTTTCATGAAATTATGCATCTGATAATCAGGAGTTATGAAAGGGATGAAAATCCCGGTGTGTTTGAGCGGGGTGTGCGTTATGTAAGCTCCGTTCTTAAAGAAAATTCAGACCAGATCTTCAGGAAGTTCATCGAAGAATTCCCCCCGCTGAGCGTATATAACGGAACGATGAAGGCGGATGAGTATCTGGAGGGGAGCACAGGAGGAAGGGCTAACCGGCATATTATTTTGGAAGAACTGATACTTCTGAATTTAGAAAACCTCAATCCCGGATTTGCTGCACTAAAAGAACTGTTTGATGACAAGCCGCTGAAGGAAATCCCTGCTTATGCTGAGTTTCTGTCAACAACAGAACAGTTTTTTGAAAATGAACCTCCTCTCGGAGCAGAAAAAATCTCCCTTCTGAAGGCACTGAAAAAACCGATTGAACAATACCCGTCAGATGTTCTTGCACAGTTAACGTATATATCAGAAAAATGGAGTATATATCTTGATGAGGATATTAAGCTCCGGGTGCTTGGCGGAACGGATCTGATAAAAGAAGATGCCAAACTTTTCATGGCTCACGGCGGCACAGGTACTCCTCCTGTCCCCGAATATCAGATTGCCCTGCAGGAGTATATGGCAAAGATTAAGTTGATGCTTGAGCAGCGCGGCGGACAGATTTCTCCTGAGGAGTGGGCAAAGCTTCAGAAAGAATTTTCACTGGATGATATATCCATGTCCTATCTGCAGGAAACCGAACAGTTTACGGAGGATGTGGACTGGATGCCCAATGTGGTAATGATTGCCAAAAATTCATTCGTCTGGCTGGATCAGTTGAGCAAAAAGTACGGCAGGGAAATCATACGGTTAGACCAGATACCTGATGAAGAAATTGATATTCTTGTTTCCAGGAACATAAATACACTGTGGTTTATTGGTTTGTGGGAACGCTCTGCTGCGTCGAAAAAAATTAAACAGTTCTGCGGCAATCCGGATGCAACATCATCAGCATATTCACTGTATGATTATGAAATTGCCCGGGCTTTAGGCGGTGATGCTGCATTTGAAAATTTTAAGTACCGCTGTGCGCAAAAGGGGGTTCGTCTGGCAAGTGATATGGTTCCCAACCACACCGGTGTTTTCTCAAAATGGGTGCTTTCTCACCCCGAGTATTTTATTCAGCGGGTAAGCCCCCCGTATCCTTCATACAGCTTTACCGGTCCGGATCTTTCCGATGATTCGGCTGTTCAGATAAGGATTGAAGATAAATATTATACCCGCCAGGATGCTGCGGTAGTGTTCCAGATTATAGATAACCGCACAGGAATGACACGGTATATATACCACGGTAATGATGGTACCAATATGCCGTGGAATGATACTGCGCAGTTGAACCTTCTGTTACCGGAGGTAAGGGAAGCATTGATTCAAACAATCATGCACGTGGCAAAAAAGACGCCCGTTATAAGATTTGATGCTGCAATGACCCTTGCCAAAAAACATTTTTCACGGTTGTGGTTTCCGCAGCCCGGCAGCGGCGGGGCTATCCCGTCCCGTGCGGAATATGCTATGACTCAGGATATGTTTAACAGCCATATGCCGGTGGAATTCTGGAGAGAGGTAGTGGACCGGATGAATGCAGAAATGCCCAATACATTGCTGCTTGCCGAAGCATTCTGGCTGATGGAAGGGTATTTTGTCCGCACACTTGGTATGCACCGCGTATATAACAGCGCATTCATGCACATGTTCATGAAGGAAGAAAATGATAAATACCGCAAGCTGATTAAAAATACTCTTGAATTCAATCCGGAAATTCTAAAGCGGTATGTTAATTTTATGAGCAATCCGGATGAAGAAACTGCAGCAAACCAATACGGAAAAGGGGATAAGTATTTTGGTGTTGCCGTCATGATGTCCACATTGCCGGGGCTCCCCATGTTTGCTCACGGGCAGATTGAAGGGTTCACGGAAAAATACGGAATGGAATTTGCCCGTGCGTATCTGAATGAAACACCTGACTCATATTTAATAAAACGCCACGAAACAGAAATTTTTCCTTTGCTCAAGATTCGCCACCTGTTTGCAGAGGTTAAATATTTTGAACTATACGACTTTGTTGATGAATACGGTGATACGGATGAAAATGTTTTCGCCTTCACCAATGGCAATGAAAAAGATAAAGTCCTTGTTGTATATAATAACAGCTATCAGGCAGTAACCGGCACTATAAATTATTCTTCCGGCAAAACGACCGGGGATAAACAGGAAGATGAGTTTGCAGAGATTAAAACAATAGAACTTTCCGGCGCACTTTCTATAATACCCGCCCAGGATTCATATATTATCTACAAAGAGCATCCTACTTCCCTGGAATATATAGTGGCAGCCAATGATATCACAGAGCGAGGAATGAACTTCCGGCTGAATGGATATCAGTTTAAGGTACTTATGAACTTCCGGCAGGTATCTGATACTGTTGGTCAGTATAAGAAGCTCACAAAACTGCTGAATGGCAGCGGGGTCAGCTCAATAGAAACAGCACTCAGAGAAATGAACTTAATGCCGTACCATAATGCGGTTACACATTTCTTTACAAAAGAAAACCTGCAACTGCTCAACGGTAAAGTTGATTCACCATCTCACGTTTCACTGTCTGACAATCCTGATATACAGAAAGTTTTTTCTCCTGTTGTGAGGGAACTGGGCAGCTATGTATCGGCTGAGATTAGTACTTTTGAAATACTGACCAAATTGGAAAGTGATCTGGAAATTATCAGGGAAATACGGGATGAAGTCATACCCCGTCCCAAACTTGGTACACAGAAAAATACTCTTGGCGAATTTACTATTGACTTTGACTCAAAATCAGGTTACCGCGACCTAATAGTGATATATACCGTCATTCGCCGGCTTTTATTAACGGTGCAATCTGTTACTCCTGAAGGTAAACGGAAAGACCTGTACGAAGCGTTGATGCTTTCTAAACCGCTGTGGCAGTGCTTTATCCGGCTGTCTGATGATTATGCTGTCATCCGGGAAGAATTTAATTTGCTGAATATATTCTCTACCGCTGACGGTATATTCCCGCGGCAGGTGGAAGAATCCGGCAAGCTCAGGAATCCGGTCTCCTCACAAAGCGCCATGGTTGCACTCATCGAGCTGATGATAAGCAAGGAGATTCAGCAGTTCCTCGGGTTCAATAGCTATATGGGCAGAGTGTATTTTAATAAAGAAAAGTATGAAACACTGCTTAAGTGGTCATATACCATTGAGCTTCTGCGCAGAACAGCATGGCTGAACGGGTTTAAGGATGCTGATAAAACACCCCTGCATAAAAATAAAAACTTTATCGCTGCATGCAGTTTGATGTCTGAACATGGCATGATTCTGAAACAAAAGGCAGAGAGCAGCGGCTATGATTTTGATATATTAAGGGAATCGCTGCTTACACCGGCGGTTACGGCAGAGGATGCTGCTAAGCCGGAAAAGCCCAAACCGACAAGAAAAAAAGCTGCTTCAAAAAAGAAAACCGCGGCGGACGATACAGTAAAAAAGAAAGTTTCAAAAAAGGCATCAAAGATGGCGTCAGATAAAAAAACTCAATCAGGCGGTATTCAGGTGGGAATGGCAAAAGCAGAAAGCGAAACTGATGGAATTGCAAAAGCGAAATCACTCCGTCCGGTTAATCAAGAAAAGAATAAACCGGTGACTCTTACTAAAGTGAAGAATAAGCCAAGCCCGGTAAAGCCGGCAAAAATTAAAACTAAGCGTAAAACCAAAAAGAAGGAAGACTAAATGATAAAGAGGGCAAGCTTTGTATTAGGAATGTTTCTGTTCCTGACTGCTGCGGTATATCCGCAATATACATTGGAGCAGGCGTTTCCTAATCTAACTTTTACATCACCTGTGGATTTTCAGATTATACCCGGTGACGAAACCGACCGTCTGTTTGTTGTTTCGCAAAGCGGCATCATCCATGTTTTTCAGAACGATAAAAACGCCGCGACCTCTAAACAATTTTTGAATATTACTGACAGAGTATCATCCGGCGGTGAAATGGGTCTTTTAGGACTAGCTTTCCACCCGAACTACCAGATGAACGGATATTTTTATGTAAATTATACAATCTCATCCCCGTCACGGCAAACCAGAATTTCCCGATTCTCGGTAAGTGCAACAAATCCCGATTCTGCCGATAAGAACAGTGAACTGATATTGTTTTCGTTCACTCAGCCATATACAAATCATAACGGCGGGCAGCTGGCATTCGGACCTGATGGTTATTTGTATATAGCCACCGGTGACGGCGGCAGCGGCGGTGATCCGCAAAATTACGGACAAACCCTGACCACCATGCTTGGTAAAATTTTACGCATTGATGTCAATACTCCCCAGGCCCCGTTGTTATATGGTATTCCCCCTACTAATCCTTTTGCAAATGATAATACAGGAAAAACCAAGGAAATATATGCATACGGTATGCGCAACCCATGGAGGATGTCTTTTGATCCCGTAACCGGCTGGCTCTGGGCTGCTGATGTTGGTCAGGTTTCACGTGAGGAAATTGATATTATTGTCAATGGCGGCAACTATGGCTGGAAAGTAATGGAGGGCTTTTTGTGTTACTCTCCTTCAACCGGATGCGACACAAGCGGAAAAATTTTACCAATATGGGATTACCCCCGTTCTCAGGGATATTCCGTAACGGGCGGATATGTTTACCGCGGACCCAATCAGCCGGGCCTTGTTGGGAAATATATATACGGAGATTATGGCAGCAAACACATCTGGGCTTTGACCTATAACGGAACCGGACCGGCTCAAAACCAGACGTTAATTACTTCCTCCGGCCGCAGCATGTCTGCATTCGGCGTCGACCGTTACGGGGAATTATATATATGCGACCTGAGCGGCGGTAAAATCTGGAAGTTTGTACCAACTGCTCCTGTTGTAGCTCCGACACGATTAATGATTACCGGGGGCGGACCCGGTTCAGTTCAGCTGAGCTGGCAGGATAATGCGGCAAATGAATCCGGCTATATCATAGAATCAAAGACCGGTTCCGGTAATTGGATTTCTCTGGATACCACCGCTGCAAATGTAACCGCTTTCACGCACAGCGGGATTGCAGATACGGCTCGTATATATTACCGTGTGCGCGGCATCAATGCTCAGGGGACATCAGGTTACAGCAACGTGGTTAGCACTTTGCCGCTGGTTCCCGTAGAGCTGACTTCTTTTAATGCTATGCTGGTTAACGGTGTTGTTCAGCTTGATTGGGTGACAGCATCCGAAACCAATAACCGCGGATTTGAAGTCCAAAAGAAAATTTCCGGTGAGTGGCTGACCATCGGGTTTGTTGAAGGAGCCGGTACCAGCACGGACAATAAAAATTACCGTTATACTGATGAAATTACTTTCAGCGGTTCCGGCACATTTGCTTACCGTCTCAGACAGGTTGATTATGATGGTTCTGCATCTTTTAGTAATGAGGTGGAAGTAGTTCTTCTTAACTCTGCTACAGATTTTGAATTGCTGCAGAATTTCCCTAACCCTTTTAATCCGGCTACAAAAATCAGATTTACGGGAGCGGTTCAGGGCAAAATCCTCGTTACAATTACAGATGTGTTGGGCAGGCAGGTTGCTGAGCTCGTTAACGGCGATTATGCAGCCGGAATCCATGAGGTGATTTGGGATGCTTCGGCGGTCTCTTCAGGTATCTATTTTGTAAACTTGTTTGCACAAGCAAACGGGGAGGGAGTTCTGAAATTTATCTCCTCAGCTAAAATTGTGTACATGAAATAAGGAATCAGAAATCCGGCAGACCATTTAAGTCCAGCACCGGAATCAATAACCTCTCATTGAAAAAAACAGGTGATGTTACAAAAAAACTCACCTGTTTTTTTGTTTTAAAGAGCCCTCAAAACCCCTCTTCCGGAGCACATTTACCCATTGCTTCCTTGTTTGGCAGGGGTTAAATCAATATATTTCAAACTGAAAAATTTTATCAATTAATTCCAAAAAATTGACACAAATCCGGATTTCCAAGTTGCCGGGGAATATTACGGTTCTAACCGAAAATATCCCTTATGTCAGGTCTTTTTCACTCGGGTTTTGGTTTCAGACCGGAACTAGAGACGAAACCCCTGAAATGAACGGCATTTCTCACTTTATTGAGCATATGCTTTTTAAAGGCACTGCTAAATATACCTCCAGACAAATTTCTGACCTGGTAGAGTCCTCAGGTGGATACCTGAATGCTTTTACCACTAAGGAAAACGTCTGTGTTTATGGCAGGGGACTGTCTGAAAATCTTCCTAAGACGTTCCGGGTTATGGCGGACATGATTGAAAATCCCCGCTTAAAGGAATCCGACATCAAAAAAGAAGCCGGTGTGGTAATTGATGAGCTCAGCGACCTTGAAGATAATCCTGAGGAATTGATATTTGACAAATTTGAAGAACTCATCTTCGGCAACCACTCACTCGGGCAGTCAATCCTGGGGAGGGAAGAAACATTAAAAAGTTTCTCTTCCAAAGTGGTGAGGGATTATTACGAAAAACACTTCCTGAATTCAGAACTTATCATCTCTGTCAGCGGTTTGGTTGAACATGATGCGGTTTGTGAATTAGCAAGTAAGTTCCTTAAACGTGCGGGCAAACCATTTACCAAAAAACTGGAAGTCTATAACAGGATACCTGCCTTCTCACAAAAAATTGAAAAAGATACGAATCAGATTTATTGTATCCTTGGTACCCCCAGTTACGGCTTTGACAGCGATAAAAGAATCATCCTGAATCTCCTTTCCTATTTGTTAGGAGATGGGACCAGTTCCAGGTTATTCCAGGCAATCAGGGAAAAGTTAGGTATTGCGTATCAGATAAGCACATTCATTAATACCTATTATGATACTTCAGGTTTTGGTGTTTTCTTTTCCACCGCGGCAAAAAATCTGGAAAGAGCCACAGAGAAGATTTATAAAGAGTTTGAAAAAATCACTTCAAATCCTCTGAGTGATAAAGAGTTAAAGAGGATAAAAGAGTTTATGAAAGGTACTATTCTGCTTGGTCTGGAAAACATAACCAACAGGCAGATTGCCCAGGCAACATCCATGATATACTTTAACAGAGTCATTTCCATTGATGAAACTATTGAGCGTATATCTTCTGTTCAAGCTGATGACTTACTTGCCCTGGCATCAGAGGTACTGAACCCCGATACACTGTTTAGTTTAACAATAATACCTGCCAAAGTTAAAACCCTGGCAGCATAAGGAAAAATAAGAAAAGGTATATATGCCGAAATTTTTATTAGATGGAAATGAGGTTGAATTTCAGCCCGGCGAAACGATAATAGAAGCAGCAAAAAAGGTTGGTGTGGATATACCCCATTTTTGCTGGCATCCGTCACTTTCAGTTTCAGGAAACTGCCGGGTGTGTCTTGTAGAAATAGAAAAAATGCCGAAGCTGGCAATTGCCTGCTCCACCCATGCAACTGAGGGAATGGTTGTACATTCTCAATCAGAAAAAACTTTGTCTGCACGCAATGCAGTTATGGAGTTTATTTTAATTAACCACCCGCTGGACTGCCCCATCTGCGATGAAGCAGGTGAGTGCAAACTGCAGGATTATGCATACGAACACAGTGCTGGTGAAAGCCGTTTTACTGAAAATAAACAGCATAAGGATAAAAGAGTTGAACTCGGCACTCATGTAATGTTTGATGCTGAAAGATGTATATCCTGTTCCCGCTGCATCCGCTTTGCCGATGAGATAACCAAAACACATGAACTTACATTTGTAAAACGGGGTGACAGGGTTACCATTGTTACCTTCCCCGGCAAAAAGTTTGATAATGATTATTCACTCAACGTAACGGATATATGCCCGGTTGGTGCATTAACAAACCGTGACTTCAGATTTAAGGCGCGCGTTTGGGATATGTCCTCGACCAAAACAATCTGTTCAGGATGTGCGCAGGGCTGTAATACGGAAATGTGGGTGCGTAATAATGAAATTCTTCGCCTTACACCGCGTCAGAACGATGCAGTAAACAGCTACTGGATGTGCGATAACGGCAGGTTAAATACGTTCAAACATGTCAATAAGGGCGAACGCGTTAACGGCGTATATCTGAACAGACAAGGCGAAAGAGTAAAAGTCAGCTGGGACGAAGGATTTGCTAACGCTGCATCTGAACTGAAAAATTTCAATAAAGATGAAGTTGCAATTATTGCTTCTGCCGGGTCAACCTGCGAAGATAATTATATGCTTGCAAGATTTGGCAAATCTGTCCTTTCAACCGGCAATATGGATTATATACGCAACATCATACCGGGCTCCGGTGATGACTTATTAATCCGTGAGGATAAATCACCGAATGCACTGGGTACGGAACTTGCAGGTCTGCATCCTTCTGATGGTGCTCATAACATTGATGCAATCCTTTCCGCTGTTAAAAACGGAAGCGTTAAGGCGCTCATCGTTGTTGATGAAGATATCGTTGCTAAATACCCTGAATTGGAAGAAGCTTTTGCAAAACTTGATTTGCTTATTGCTGCATCCTGGGAAAATAATAAAACAACAGCGCTTGCAAATATTGTTTTCCCTTCCGCAACCTATGCAGAAAAGAACGGTACCTGGGTGAACTACAAAGGCAGAATCCAAAGGATCAGACCGGCAGTCACCACACTGGAAGGTGACCGGACTTTGGATAACTTATCACTCAGCCGTCTTGACAAATTCGGGACTGAATTTGACCGCTGGGGTAAGGCAGTAAAAGTGGATGCACGTCCGGTCTGGAAAATCTTTTCCGGCTTGGCAACGGCATTCGGACACAAGATGCGTTTTAATTCCGCCGAAGATGTATTGATTGACATGGGCAAACATATTGACGCATTTAAAAAACTTGATTATGAAAAAATCGGCGAACAGGGATATCAGCTCCCCGTTAACGAGAAAGTGAAAGCATAGGGTAAGTATATATGTGGATTGATTTGATTCTTATTCCTCTTATTAAAATACTTATTATTGCACATATTATTCTGATCACAGTATCCTATCTGGTTTACTTTGAAAGAAAAATCAGTGCCTGGGCTCAGAACAGAATAGGTCCCAACAGAGTAGGACCCGCAGGTATATTCCAGCCATTTGCAGACGTGTTGAAACTTCTTTTGAAAGAAGATATTGTGCCCACGATTGCAAACAAACCGCTGCATACACTTGCACCCATATTAGCTCTGTTTGTGGCAATGTCCACCTATGCAGTAATACCCATAGGGCCGCCCATCGAAGTATTTGGGAGAACAATTAATTTAGCAGTTGTTGATGTTAACGCGGGCGTACTGTTAGTTCTTGCATTAACCTCACTTGGCGTTTATGCAATTACTTTTTCCGGATGGTCATCAGGAAGTAAATACTCACTGCTTGGTGGTATCCGTTCATCTGCACAGATGATTTCATATGAAATATCTATGGGATTTTCTGTTGCAGGCGTTCTGATTTTTTCTGAATCCTTAAGACCTGCTGAGATTATCGCATCACAATCCGGCTGGATGTGGAATGCAGTTCTGCAGCCGATTGGTTTTATAACTTTTGTAACAGCATCATTTGCAGAAACAAACCGTCTTCCGTTTGATCTTCCTGAAGCAGAACCGGAACTGGTCGGCGGATATCATACCGAATACAGCAGTATGAAATTTGCCGGGTTCTTTTTAGCTGAGTATGCTAATATGATTATCGCTGCTGCCATGATTGTTCTCTTATACCTTGGCGGATGGCAGGTACCTTATTTGGAGACTGCGGGACTTTCACCGGCGCTCACCGGAGCAATACAGACAGCATCCTTCTTCGTAAAAATAGGAGCAGTACTGTTCTTCTTTATCTGGGTTCGCTGGTCCTTGCCGCGTTTCAGATACGATCAGTTAATGGACCTGGGCTGGAAAGTGATGTTCCCGCTTTCGCTGATTAATTTGGTTTGGGCTGCAATCCTTGCAATGATTTTATAATATATAAAGAGTAAAGTTTTACTATGGCTGAGAAAAAAAGATTAAAAGATTTATCGGTTTGGCAGAAAGTATATATCCCTGAAATTATTAAGGGACTTTCTCTCACCCTGCAGAATATGTTTAAGCCCCGCTTTACTATGGAATATCCTGAAGTAAAGTTTATACCGCCTTCCTCCTACCGCGGGAGACCTGTTCTTGTAGAAGAATCTGGCGGGGAAGAACGCTGCGTGGCTTGCGGACTCTGTTCCCGTGTATGTCCGGCTCTTGCTATTGAGGTTCAGGCGGGTGAAACCGATAGAGAAAAAGAACGCTATCCCGAAAAGTTTGAAATCAATATGCTCCGCTGCATTTTCTGCGGCTTCTGCGAAGAAGTTTGCCCGGAAGAAGCTATTGTAATGAGCAAAGATTATGAACTTGCATTCACCAATCGTGAAGATGCTATATACGGAAAAGATAAACTGCTTGTTCCTGTTGCTAATCTGCAGGACAGGATTAACTTCCTCCGCTCATTTAAATAATAAACAAATTATATCATGACTGATAGAAGGTGTTTGCAGGATTTTGTAAACACCTTTTTATTTTTAAAGCATATACGGGGCTGACCATTGTTATCAAAAGTATATTCCAGCGCAACATTCGGCATAGATGCCTATATTGTAGAAGTTGAAACAAATGCGGAACAGAAACTCCCTGCATTTTTAATTGTCGGGCTGCCGGATAACGCCATCAAGGAAAGCCGCGAGCGTGTATCTGCCGCCATTAAAAACAGCGGACACGATTTCCCGCCGAGAAAATTTACCGTTAATCTTGCACCTGCCGATATTAAAAAGGAGGGCAGTGCATTTGATCTCCCCATTGCCATTGGAATTTTGGCAGCAACGGAAATTGTTAATCAGGATAAACTTGAAGATACGGTCTTCCTCGGTGAACTTGCTTTGGATGGTAAGCTCCGCGCAGTAAAAGGAGCCCTGCCCGTTGCAGTTGAAGCAAAAAAACAGGGGAAAAAGAATTTAATACTTCCGTTAGAATCGGTAAAAGAAGCATCCATTGTGGAGGGGATATCTGTTTACGGATTTGAACAGCTTGCACAGGTGATTGCATTCCTGAACGGTAATGAGGAATTTTCCCCGGTATATACATCCCGTGAGGAGATTTTTTCAAAAGTAAACCATTACCATCTTGATTTTTCCGATGTTAAAGGACAGGAAAATGTTAAACGCGCATTGGAAGTTGCTGCGGCCGGCGGACACAATATTTTAATGATAGGCCCTCCCGGTTCCGGAAAAACCATGCTTGCAAAAAGAATCCCAACCATTCTGCCTCCGCTCAGTTTTGAGGAAGCACTTGAAACAACAAAGATACACTCCGTTGCGGGCATTCTGCAAAGGGATCAGGCATTAATAACAGAACGGCCGTTCCGCAGTCCGCATCATACGGTATCTGATGCCGCGCTAGTAGGGGGCGGTTCCTGGCCGAGGCCGGGTGAAGTATCCTTTGCTCATCATGGTGTTCTGTTCTTAGACGAACTTCCGGAGTTTAAGAAAAATGTTCTGGAAGTAATGCGTCAGCCGCTGGAAGATGCAAGAGTAACCGTGAGCCGTTCAAAAATGTCGCTTGAGTTTCCGGCAAATTTTATGC
>CAYYJL010000030.1:0-12078 GCA_964472245.1 uncultured Ignavibacteriaceae bacterium
GAAAAAATTGCAGGCAGACCGGCTTTGCATATCATGTCTTCACTTAAATCCTCAATAGACCCGGACAATCTTTTAAATCCCGGAAAAATATTTACCCATAAGCCAAAGTGCGAATCCGTTATATATAACCATAAAATTCAGTCCTGACCTATGATTCTAGGTATCTTGATTGCATTACTAAACTGTACAGGGGCAGATTCATTGCAATCTGTGATTGAACAAAAATTGATTGAATCAGGAGACGGGGGAGTCAAAACATATTTTACACGTGATCTTCAGGATAATCAGAATTTTCCTGATTCAATGAAAGTACTATCCATTGGGGATTGTTCAACTTATATGATATACACACCGGAACTTTTATTCACCTTTGATGAGCAGGAATACCGGGATTTACTGGCAAAGCCGGACAAACAGTTTTCGGATTTCCTTTATTTCCTTCAGGATAATGATATAATCGAATCCTGGTATCGCGTCTATGCGAATGATAATAATGAACTGCTCCGGATTGACCGGCTTGGTTCTGATATTAATGTAAATTTCGGGGAGGTTTTGTACAGCTTTTTCCCTGATTCTATTGGCAGGATTGAGTATATGTACAACCCATCCTGCGGGCAATTGGGAACCAAAACTCTTTATGCCAAAATAGATTACGATGGACATAAACCGGTCGGGATTCATTCATTTATAAAACAGCGTGAAAAAGAATAGTGCAGCAGCATCCTGAAATACTCAAGCATTTGCCGCACAGCGATATTTTAACGCAGTGTATGCATTGCGGCTTATGTCTTTCCACATGTCCTACATACGATATTACAAAAATGGAACGTTCTTCTCCGCGTGGCAGGATACGCCTGATAAAATCTGTAGCCGAAGGAAAGGCCGAGATTTCAGATGAGTTTATAAAAGAAATGGATTTTTGTCTGGACTGTCAGGCCTGTGAAACAGCATGTCCCGCAGGTGTACAGTATGGAAAAATGGTAGAATCTGCGAGAGTTCTAATCTCCCAAGCAGGTGCATCTGAAACCAGGGCTGCAAAGCTAAAGCGACTGTTTCTTAATGGCATAATAGCAAAACCAAGGGTTTTGGCAGTTTTTTCCTTCGTAATGGCACTTTACAGAAAATCCGGACTTCAGTTTTTGATTAGAAAATCCGGGATATTAAAGCTGCTCCCCGGCAATCTTTCAGAGATAGAGAAACTTTCTCCGGAATTCGAATTTTCCACCCACAAGTTCAGGGTAGTAGAGGACCCTTTCAACGGGGAAGTGCTGCACCGTACCGCCTTCCATTCCGGATGCCTTATGAAGCACGCCTATGGCGAGATTAATGTCAGTACTGTTAATGTATTGAGGAATAATCATTGCAGGGTATATGTACCTGAGACTCAGTTTTGCTGCGGTTCACTGCATGCTCATAACGGGGAGTTGGAGAAAGCACTGGAACTTGCCCGCAAAAACATTGATTCATTTAACCCGGGTGAGTTTGATGTCATGATTTCTAATTCTGCCGGGTGCGGTGCTTTTATGAAAGAGTACGGGCATTTGTTTGAAGGGGATCCGGAATATGCAGAGAAGGCAAGAGTATTTTCATCAAAAGTTAAAGATGTCATGGAGTTTTTGGATGGTATTGAAATGGTCCGGGGCACCGGGGTGTCTGGTGAGGAGGTTACATACCACGATGCCTGTCATTTATGCCATACCCAAAAGGTGGTAAATCAGCCGCGGAATGTTATTAAGAAGATTCCGGGAATCAGATATACTGAGCTTGAGGAAGCTAACTGGTGTTGCGGCAGTGCCGGTATTTATAATGTAATGAATTACGAACCATCTATGAAATTTCTCAGGAAAAAGCTGGATAACATCCGTAAAACAGAAGCCGGTATCGTTCTGACCGGCAATCCCGGGTGTATAGGTCAAATAAGGTATGGAATATCTCAACAGGAAATGAAACTAAAGGTCATGCATCCGGTGGAGTTAATAGAAAAATCGTACAAAAACGAACAAAAGTGAACGCTTAATCTTATAAAGTGTTTTTTTTAATGACCTTTTTTTATAAGTTTGAACCGTGTCTTGATAAGTTTCTTTGTTTCAAAAAACAGGCGGTTTTCAACCGCTTATAACCATGTTATTAACTGATAAAATAGGTTGAGATGTCAAACAACTTCCTCGATTACCTTCTTCGAATTAGACTGCCAATTACTATATTTGTTGCAGTTGCCTCCTTTGCGGTAACCTATTTTTTGTCCCGTGCTGAAAGAGACGGTGTAGGATATACTCCCACCCAGCCCATCGCATTTTCTCATGCGCTCCACGCAGGACAAATGGGTATTGACTGTCAATACTGTCATACCGGCGTAGAAAAATCCCGTCATGCTGGAATACCGCAGGTAGCTACCTGTATGAACTGCCATACAATCGCAAGAAAAGACCGTCCGGAAATTATCAAACTAACTAACTTTTATAACTCAGGGGAATTGCTTCCCTGGAAGAGAATTCACAAAGTGCCTGATTACGCTTACTTTAATCACGCCGTGCACGTGAATAAGGGTATTCAGTGCCAAAGCTGTCATGGCAATGTTGAACAAATGGAAAAAGTCGGGCAGATGAACTCATTTACCATGGGTGCATGTTTGGAGTGCCACCGGAATCCAGAAGTTAAAATGCCTTATCTCACCAACGTTAAAAAAGGCCCGGACTACTGCTGGGCTTGCCATAGATAGGAGTATTATCAGGATGGATGAAAATCAGACAAATAAAAATTTTTCACGAAAAAAGTTTTTTGGTTTCTTAGGAGCCGGAGTGGCAGCAACCTTTATCACCCGTTATTTTTCCTTTGGCATGACCAAATTACAGTCTACTAACTCAGGCACACCTAAAATATCGGTTAAACCTGAGCCACTGGCAGTTAAGAGAAATATTTCAGGAAAGCAGAATGACAGAACCTAACAGCGAAAATCAATTGCCAAAATCAGAAACTCCTTCAGATCCGAATTATTGGAGAAGTTTTGAGGAACTGCAGGGGTCAGAAAATTTTAAAGAGTTACAGCACCATGAATTTTTTAATGGCGTAACTGAAGACTTTAATCCTGAAACCGACCTTTCTTCTGTCTCGAGAAGAAAGTTCCTGGCTTTATTAGGAGCTTCAGCAGCATTGGCAGGAGCCGGCTGTTCTGACTACAGAGACAAAGGGGAGATCGTACCCTACAACAAACAACCGGAAGGGGTAGTACTTGGCCAGGCAAATTATTATGCCTCCAGTTGTACCGGCTGCGCACAGTCATGCGGCATCCTGATTAAAACCCGCGAAGGCCGCCCTATAAAAGTTGACGGGAACGACAAACACCCGGTTAATAAAGGAAAGATTTGTTCTAAGGGACACGCTTCAATTTTAAATCTCTATGATCCCGCTAGAATACAGGAACCCTCGCTTAATACAAACGGTTTTCTTGCAAAAAGTTCCTGGGCTGATGTGGATAAGGAAGTTATTGCTGCCTTAAAAGCAAACAGTAATAAGGAGATAGCAATTATTACTCCGGAAATTGCATCGCCATCGTTTGTTGCAGTTTTGGAAAAATTCAAATCGGTATATACAAATACAAAAGTATATACAATAGCACAGCCGGTCAATGAAACCAGAAGTAAGGCATGGCAGAAATGCTATCCCGGTCAGCCGCTCCCGCTGATTAACTGGGATAAAGCAAAAGTAATTGTTGCTCTGGAAGGTGACTTCCTCGGTAAAGAAGGCAACCGCGTAGAAACTAACCGTATGTTCGCTGCTAATCGTGATGTTGACAATCTGAAAACGTTCAACCGCTTGTATGCAGTTGAGGGTAACTATTCCTTAACGGGATTAAATGCCGATTACAGATTCAGATTGCGTCCCGATAAACAGCTTGAATTCTCCCTGGCCCTTGTAAATCATTTAGTGACTAAAAACGGTGTCAGTGTTAATCCTGCTCTTGCCGCTGCAGCTTCTTCCAAGGACCTCAAACGTTTTTGTGAAGAAAACAAGATTTCTTATGATGAAATGAGTTTGATGGCGGGCGATATTGCTAACAGCCGTGGAACTTCCATGATATATGCGGGCGATGCGCTTGATGAAAAAACGCACATTGTGGTAAACATGCTTAACGATGCGCTCGGCAATACCGCTTTATATAATACATCAGCTGTACAGGAAACTCTGATACCTGTTAGTTCAACCACTGATCTGGAAGCATTAGTTGCCAATCTTTCAAAAGGCGGAGTATCTGTTCTTATCAATGTTGATGTCAATCCGGTATTCATGCTTCCTGCGGATTTAGGATTTAAGGATGCAATGAGCAAAGCAGGACTTGTTCTTACGCTTACAGAACAGGCCACCGAGACATCTTCCATGTCTAAATATGTATTACCTGTTAATCACAACTTTGAAAGCTGGGGTGATACCAAGAGCAGAACCGGTATATATGGTCTTATACAGCCGGTTATAGCTCCATTGTACAACACTCGTCAGAAAGAAGCAATCCTGCTCCATTGGAGCGAAGGCAATGCGGCTGAAGTGCAGGCAGGTAATTATCTTACCTTTATCAAAAACTATTGGGCATCCAATATATATCCAAAATCCGGATCACTTGCCTCATTTGAAAAATACTGGATGGGGTCATTACACGACGGTTATAACACGCTCAATGAAAAACTGACATTATCCTGGCCGCTTTCTGCTGCTGCTGCAAATGAATTGCAGAACAGTGATTCCGGTTATCAGGGATTCACTTTGTTACTCAGCGAAAGCTATTCATTAGGCGACGGTAAGTGGGCAGGCAACGGATGGCTGCAGGAATTACCGCATCCAATCAGCAAAGTTACCTGGGATAACTATGCCGCTATTTCATATCAAACTGCAAAAGATCTTGGTGTTAAAACTGGTGACGTGCTGGAGATAAAGAATGGTGCAGCATCTTTAAGCATCCCGGCTTTGGTACAGCCCGGATTAGCCGATAACTTCCTTAGTATTGAACTGGGTTACGGCAGAACAAATTCTGGAGTAGTTGCAAATGGGGTAGGGTATAATGCAAACGCATTAGTATCAAAATCTTATGTGAAGAGTCCCTGGCTGCTTGGTTCTGTTTCTGTTTCCAAAACCGGAGAGTTCAGAAAGGTAGTATCAAGCCAGGATCATCATGCTTTTGACGATGATTTGGTTGCAGATCAGCATTTAAAGAGAAAAATTTTACACAACGCCACGGTTGCACAGTATATGAAGGATGAACATTTCCTTCATCACGGCGGTCACGAGCTTCATACATTCTATGCAGAACATGAATACCCCGGTGTAAAATGGGCTATGGCGATTGACTTAAACAAATGTACCGGTTGTGGTGAATGCGTAGTCGCATGTAACTCCGAGAACAATATTCCGATTGTTGGTAAGGACCAGGTTGACCGCGGCAGGGAAATGCATTGGCTCAGAATTGACCGTTATTATTCCGGTTCACCCGAAAATGCTACGGCAAAAGTTCAGCCGATGCTGTGTCAGCATTGCGATAATGCCCCTTGCGAGAATGTCTGTCCGGTTGTTGCCACAACCCACAGTCCTGACGGCTTGAATCAGATGGTATATAACCGCTGTGTTGGTACCAGATATTGCTCAAATAACTGCCCGTATAAAGTCAGAAGATTTAATTTCTATAACTTTAGAGATCATTTTGCAAACGGATATCAGCTTTCACCTTCTTTTGAATTGATTGCTAATCCGGAAGTTACCGTTCGTTCACGAGGCGTCATGGAAAAATGTACATTCTGCGTACAGAGAATATCCGATGCAAGAACGGTTGCTGCAACTGAAGGAAGAACCATCAGCGGAAATGATGTTCAGACGGCTTGTCAGCAGGCATGCGGAACTGAAGCGATTGTCTTCGGCGATATGAATGATAAAGAATCGAAAGTATCCAAACTAAGAGCGCACAACTTAGGTTATCATGTTCTGGAAGAATTGAACACAAAACCGAACGTGACCTACTTAGCCAAATTAAGAAACACCCATTCGGAGGAAGCGTAATTGACTGCAGATTATTCTAAAGATATTCCTGTCGTTGCCGGAAGGTTAACAGTCGCTCAAATTGAAGAGCTGATTGCCAAACCTCTGGAAACCAAAGTTGACAAGAAGTTTTTTCTTGCATTAGGTGTCTCCGGAACAGCACTTCTTATCGGTGCGGTTTGTTTAGGAATGTCATTTTATTATGGTACCGGTCTTTGGGGTAACAATCAACCTGTTGGCTGGGCTTTTCCCATTGTAAACTTTGTATTCTGGGTTGGTATCGGTCATGCCGGAACACTTATCTCTGCAATACTTTATCTGCTTCGTCAGAAATGGAGAACAGGTATCGCCCGTTTTGCAGAGGCAATGACCATCTTTGCAGTAATGACTGCGGGTATATTCCCGGTAATCCATACAGGACGTCCCTGGCTTGCAGGTTATCTGCTGCCTTATCCTAACCAGCACAGTCTATGGGTGAACTTTACTTCACCGTTGGTGTGGGACGTTTTTGCGGTTTCGACCTATCTTACCGTTTCTTTTGTTTTCTGGTATGTTGGGCTTATTCCTGATTTTGCAACCCTCAGAGACAGAACCACTTCTACCATCCGGAAGACTATCTATTCCATTTTCAGTTTGGGATGGAGACACTCACACAGAAACTGGCAGCACTATGAAAAAGCATATATGCTGCTTGCAGGTTTTGCAACTCCGCTGGTTCTTTCCGTACACACCATCGTATCTTTTGACTTTGCTGTGTCAATCCTGCCGGGCTGGCATACAACCATTTTCCCGCCATACTTTGTTGCGGGTGCTATATTCTCCGGATTCGCGATGGTTGTTACCGTGCTCATCTTTGTGCGCAAGATATTTGATCTCGAGAATCTTATCACGCTTGATCATCTTGAAAGAATGAACAAAATAATTGTTGCAACCGGTTTAATGGTTGGCTACGCTTATGCAATGGAATTTTTTATTGCATGGTACAGCGGTAACCCAGCTGAGCAGTTTGTGTTTATTAACCGTGCATTCGGACCATATGCCTGGGCATACTGGATCATGGTCAGCTGCAACGTAATATTCCCTCAGTTCTTCTGGTTCAGGAAAATTAGAAGAAGCGTACCGGCAATGTTTATCATTGTAATACTGGTAAACGTGGGTATGTGGTTTGAACGTTTTGTAATCACCGTTACTTCCTTACACAGAGATTTTCTTCCGTCAAGCTGGGGTTATTATACTCCAACGATGTATGATTTTGGTATTCTGTTAGGAAGTTTCGGACTTTTCTTCACACTTGTTATAATTTTTACTAAGGTACTGCCTGTGGTTTCAATTGCGGAAATTAAAGCCGTTGCAGATGATGCGCAGCCAACACATCACGGAGAGCATCACTGATGAAAAGAACAGATAAGATATTTGGTGTTACCGCTTTATTCGATACACCGAATGACATAATAGCAGCTGCTTCCAAAACAGCAAGCAGTGAATACAAAAAATTTGATGTATATACGCCATATCCGGTACACGGTATGGATGCAGCGATGAAACTGCCGCCATCAAAGCTTGGGTTCATTACACTGTTTTTTGGTCTTTCCGGAACTGCTTTAGCAATTCTGCTGGCATATTTTACCATGAGTGTGGATTATCCGATGAATATAGGCGGCAAGCCGTTATTCTCTTTCCCTGCTTATGTACCGGTGGCATTTGAAGTAACCGTATTACTGGGAACGCTGGCAACGGTAATTGGTATGCTTACATTCTTCTTTAAGTTTCCTCACAATGCACACCCGCTCCACGATACCGCTTTTATGAAAGCTGCATCTATGGATAAATACGGTGTTTGTATTGAAGCAGACGGAAATTCATTTGATGCAGAAGCAGCCAAATCTTTTTTAGCCGGTATTGGCGGGAAGAGTATAGAAGTTATATATCATCCTGCTGTTGAATCATATCCGATATTCGATAAAAAGTTTATTGGGTTACAGCTGGTTATTGCTCTTGTGGTTGCAGGCGGAACTTATGTTCTCCTGAACAAAGTTGTATATACCATTCCGTTTACCTGGATGTCTGAACAAGCCCGCTTCGATGTTCAGGAACGTAATGAATTTTTTGCTGACGGTTTCAGCATGAGAATGCCTGTGCAGGGAACAGTCGCAAGGGGACATATCCCTTATGAGTATGCAGGCCTTGCAGCTCAGCCGGAAAATCCGCTGACTAATCCCTATCTTCCATCAACCAATATGCTGGCGGTAGGAAAAAAGAAGTATGAAACTTATTGTTCACCGTGTCACGGAAACTACGGGGACGGAGACAGCCGCTTGCGCGGTCAGTTCCCGAATCCGCCGAGTTTACACTCTGAAAAAGTCCGGACATGGAAAGACGGAAATATTTATCACGTAATTGTTAACGGACAAAATGTAATGCCTTCATACGCAGTTCAAATTACAGAAGAAGAACGCTGGTCTATAGTATCATATATACGCGTACTGCAGAAAGCTAAAAACTCTACCGAAGAAGATATTAAACAGGTGAGAAAGGAGCTGTCAGCCAATGTCGCACAGTGATCAGACTTGGGTTAAAAAAGAACTGCCCGCAAGTGTTCAAAAGCTGGGGCTGCTTCTCCTTGGAATAGGACTTGCAGCAGGTGCAATCGGGTTAATTATTGACCCCCATAAATTTCTGTTGAATTATTTGATTGGCTTTGTACTGCTCGTCAGTATCGGGGCAGGCAGTCTATTTATGGTTGCGTTGGAATATATAGCCGGTGCTGACTGGAGTGTTCCTATCAGACGAGTGAATGAATTTTATGCCTCCGCAGTGTTGTTACTCATCGTTTTAGCCCTGCCAATAATTTTCAACTTAAAAACAGTATTCCATTGGGCAGACCCTGCAGTTGTAGCTAATGACAAAATTCTCATGGGTAAATCCGCGTATCTGGATTCAACCTTCTTTATTATCAGAATTATTGTCGCAGCCGGATTGTGGAGTCTCTTTTATCTGGTTTTGAGCAAAAACTCCAGAACTCAGGATACCACCAAGGATCAGAGTTTAACCAAGAAAAACATAGTACTCAGCGCAATTTTTATCCCTTTGTTTGCTTTAACCATTACTGTAGTTTCTGTTGACTGGTTAATGAGTTTAGAGCCGCATTGGTTTTCAACCATATTTGGTGTGTACTTCTTCTCAGGATCAGTACTCGCATCTTTGGCTGTGGTAACATTTACAGTCGTTTTGCTTAAGGAACATGGTTACCTTCATCCTAAAATGACAAATGACCATTTGTACTCATTAGGTGCATTGCTGTTTGCATTTATCAATTTTTGGGGATATATAGCATTTTCTCAGTATCTGCTGATTTGGTATGCAAATCTTCCTGAGGAAAACTACTGGTTCCTTGCCCGTTGGGAAGGCGGTTGGATAATTATGTCAGTTCTCATGATTATCATTCATTTTATTGTGCCTTACAGTGTATTGCTTTCGCAACCTGCGAAAATGGACCCCAAGAGATTGAAATTTGCTTCGCTGTGGATTTTAGGTGCGCATGTGTTTGATTGTTATTGGCTGGTGATGCCGGTGAATCATTCTCAGAAAGGCGGCTTTCTTGGATATATATTGGAATTTGGATTCCCGCTTGCTGCAATTGGTGCGGTAATTCTGATTTTCTATTATAAGACTAAAAAGAACAACTTAGTCCCCGTTGGTGATCCGAAACTGGAAAAAAGCTTAAATTTTAGATTATAGTGTATTGAGAAATAAAATGAAAATACTGGATACAATATTTAAAAAACCGATCGGAATAATAGCTTCCTTTTATTTGGTAGTGTTTTTGTCCGTTGTCGGTCTTGGCCTGTTTTATATATCCAACAACAATGCACTGATACAGAATTCCCTGCCTCCCAAATTGGCAGATACTCTCGGATTTGTTGCTGAGTTGGATGTGCTTGATCCCAGAATCAGTTCTGCAGTTGATATTACTAAGATCAATAACCCTGATCAGGCAATGCTTGATATGGGAAAAAAGACATTTACAACGGTTTGTGCCTCATGCCACGGCAATGAAGGCAAGGGCGACGGCGCAGCTGGTGTTGCATTGAATCCCAAACCAAGAAATTTTCATGATGAAACCGGATGGAAAAACGGCCGTAAGTTTTTTGAAGTTTACGGAACGCTCCAGGTTGGAATCTTAGCGAGCGGAATGCCCGCATATGATTATATGCCTGCCGAAGAAAGGGTTGCTGTCATTAACTATATAAGAACGTTTATGACCAATGCCCCGGTTGATTCACCCGAGGAAATCGCAGCTCTTGATGCTAAATATGGATTAAGTGCCGGTACAAAGCAGCCGGGACAGGTACCCATTACCTCTGCCATGAAGTTAGTTGTTGACGGCCAGGCAGGCAGTGCATCAAAAATAGATGCAGCGTTATCAAAACTTTCCGGGGCAGATATGACGGGATATGAGCAATTCACAGGAGTTGCGGATAATTACCGTAAAGCACTTACCACTGTGTTAAACTCGGGAAGTGCGTTAAATGATGTATCGGGTCTTAAAAGTACCCTTTTATTAAATGCCGGAAGCAACGGTTTTAGTGCAAAAGTATATAGTCTCTCTGAAACCGAATTTCAGGCGCTATTTCAAATATTAAAGACGTTGTTAGCATAATGAAAATTAAATATATACTTTCAATTCTGATACTTTCCGGATTTCTGCTGAGTTCATCTGCAGAAGACCAGAAAGAATTCGTTGGCATTAATGAGCATTTGGGAGAGACTCTGCCTCTTTCATTAAAGTTCAAAGATGAACAGGGGATTGAGGTAGCACTCTCACAATTGGTTGACAAACCTACGATTTTTATGTTTGTTTATTATGAGTGCCCGGGTATTTGTTCTCCGTTAATGTCAGAAGTTGCTGCTGAGATTGCCCAGGTTAATTTGAAACCGGGGCAGGATTATCAGCTTATTGCCGTCTCCTTTGACGCAACTGAAGGTCCGTCACTTGCGTATGCAAAAAAGGTGAACTACCTTGGTATCTTTAAGGAACCATTTCCTACAGATGCATGGAAGTTTTTAACAGGTGACAGTGCTTCAATATCACAATTAACTCAGGCAGCAGGTTTCAACTTCAAAAGAGAAGGTGATGAGTTTATTCATCCCGGTGGTTTGGTAGTTGTATCAAAGGAAGGTAAAATTACCCGCTACTTAATGGGGGTGGATTTTCTTCCCTTTGATTTAAAGATGGCAATCCTTGAGGCAGGGGAGGGTAAAGTTTCCCCGACTATCGCAAAAATGTTGAAGTTTTGCTATAGTTATGACCCGGATGGAAAGAAATATGCGTTAAATGTAACAAGAATAGCAGGACTCGCCACATTATTGGTTGTATCTGTTTTTGTAGTGATTTTGGTCCGCAGACCTAAAAAACAAATAATTGAAAAAGGTTAAATATATATGAGTTCACACCCCTCAACGGTAGATAATACTGTTAGCTATCTTGAGTACAAAGGTAAACATAAAGGTTTGGCAGGTTGGATACTCTCCACCGATCACAAACGGATTGGGATCCTTTACCTCATCTCAATGATGATATTTTTTGCCGTTGGCGTAACATTCGGTTTCCTGATGAGATTGGAACTGATTGCACCCGGTAAAACTATTATTGAACCGCAGACATATAACTCATTCTTTACCCTGCACGGAATAATAATGATTTTCCTTTTTATTATTCCCGGATTGCCTGCAGTATTCGGAAACTTTTTCCTTCCGATTATGATAGGTGCAAAAGACGTGTCATTTCCGCGTATTAACCTTTTAAGCTGGTGGCTTTTCGTAATCGGAGGCATTCTCGCAATAATCTCCGTGGTTATGCCCGGCGGTGCAGTTGATACCGGTTGGACTTTTTACGTACCATACAGCGTAAGGACCTCAACTAACGTCTGGCCGGCGCTCATGGCGGCGTTTATCCTTGGATTTAGTTCCATCTTAACCGGTTTGAACTTTGTTACAACGGTACACAGATTACGTGCACCGGGAATGACATGGTTCAGGATGCCATTATTTATCTGGTCA
>CAYYJL010000031.1:0-12077 GCA_964472245.1 uncultured Ignavibacteriaceae bacterium
TGATAACCTCCCCCGGCTCGGTCCATCGGTATCCGCCTACTACATGCTTATTAACAATATCGCCGCGGAACATAAATCCAAGATCGCTTACATCAAAGTCCGTGTCCACAAATGCAAGCTGCGCATTAAAAGTAACATTGCCCTTTTGCTTGTTTACCATATACCTTCCGGATAAACCGGTGAGCGATGTTGCTGTTGAATCTATTCCCAGATGTGAAACATCAGGACGCTGTTTATATCGTATATAGTTTTTCTGTACATCAATTAATCGGGAACTGCTTGCTCCTATACGGGAAAGACCGGTCCATCCGGTAAACACCCATTCCTTATCACCATCTAAATAAAACCAGCCGTCAACACCCAATGCGAGGGAGCTCTTGTTCATTTCATCCTGCAAACGGGAATCCTTAAATGCACGGTTAACATATGTAGTGATAAATCCTATGGAACCTTTGCCGCCTTCGTACTCCTTCTTCATGCGGAGCAGACCGTAATATGCAAGCGGCTCCACTTCTGCTTCGGAGCGGACATTGTTAGTCTGCAAATCTGCAAATTCACGTCCCGTTAAGGAGTGGAGCGTACCTAGTTTCCAATTGTTACCCAATTCACCGGTAAGCTTTGTAGCAGCCAGAATCTTTGTGCCGACAGGTACATCGTAATAATCAGTTGAGGGTACGCTTCCGGAAGGTGAGCGTCCTATTCTTCTGCTGTAGAAAAACTCCGGCGGTCCAAAATTGAAACCCCAGAAATTGTTGGAACCTCCGTAACCGAAGGAGTAGTAAGAATCCCCCTCAATAAAGAAAGGTCTTTTTTCATTAAAGAAAGACTCAGCATCACTTAAATTAATCACCGCAGGATCAATTTCCACCTGACCAAAATCGGGATTTATTGATGCATTCATTGTTAAGCCCGAGCTTACATTCCATTTTATATCTGCACCAAAATCGGGTGTATACCGCGAGCCGTCATTAAACGGGTCACCGTCGGGGGAGGGTATATACTCAGCTTTTGTGGTTATATATGGTACAATTTCAAAATCCTTACCTCCTTCAATACCGCTTAATCCGAGTAAATCAGGAAATCTGGAAGTAAAGCCGCTGCCGTTAGAAGGGCGGAAGACCAGATAACTCATCTCATTATTACGGGCAATTTCCCGTTTAAAGTTTATTCCCCAAACAATATCATTACCCTTATTAAACCGCAATCGGGAAAAAGGAATTTTCATTTCCACAGACCAACCTCCCGGCACTGCAGCTGATTTACCCTCCCACACAGCATCCCAGCTATTGTCATCCCAATCGTCATTCAGCAAGGTTCCATCCTGTACGGAACCGGCTGCATTCACAGCAAAGTAGTATCCGGTTCTTCTGTCGTGAAGAGGATCAATAAACAGAGTAAATTTATCTGAGGTTACAAAAACTTCTTTCCGCGTTTATCGGCGGATGATGGAGTCCGGTGATGTATCATGCATCTTGGCTCCTATATACAGCGCCTCACGGTCGTAATAGATATATACCTCGGTTTTTTGTGTTGCGGGTGCGTTTTCATTCGGCTCCCTCTGATAGAATGCGCTGTACGGTTTTAGTTTCGCCCATTCCGGTTCGTCAAGCAGACCATCAATGGTCAAACTCCCCTTTAGTTCTGTTGCAGCCAGAGGGTCAGGCCTTTTAAATGTTGAGTCTTGCGCAGCCAAAGGGTACAGCAACACAAGTAAAAGTAAAAAGAATAATTGTTTCATTTGATGCTCCTGATGATGCCCCCGCACTACACACACAGCGGGGGTGAATATGATGAAAGATTATTTTGATTTTTTTATAAAGATACTGCCGGTGTTTACCACCACATTTACATTTGGTCCGCCGCCGTTAATTTTGTATTCCCCATATATTTTTTTTCGTTTGTCATCTCTCTTTAATGAAGCCGAGGTAAATTCAGATGAAAGATAATCAGCATAATCATCATCCTCATTCCACCATCCTGTAATGGTTACCTGTGCCTGCACGGAAAGCTTTGCTTTGGGAGAAACATAAACGGTTATATCTCCGTAAGTTGTCATCAAACGGGAATCGCCTTTATTAGCCAGAAACTCCGCAGTGATCTCACCTGCCGAAGTCTTAGCATCAACACTTCCTGTAATCTTCATAAGAGATATATCGCCGGCAGAGGTTTGCACCTTGTAGTCGCCCTCCATGGAGTTTGCCGTGATATCTCCGCCTGCTGTATTAAAAGCAAACACGCCTGCTGTTTTACCGGTATATATATCACCCCCTGCAGTGGATACCTTACCTTCGCCGTATAATTCATCAAACCGTATATCCCCGCCGGCTGTACTCACACTTACCTTTCCTTCCAGCTTCTTGCCAAATATGTTACCTCCGGAGGTCCCGATTGTGCCATTGCCTTTAACCAGTCCAACCGATATATCACCGCCGGCAGAATTTAACGCAAATTCCCCCGTTATATTGCGCGTTAATAAGTTACCGCCGGAAGTTTTTAGTGCCACCGGGCCATTTACATCGTCTATATCAATATCACCGCTGCAGGAAAAACATTCCAGCGCAGCATCCAGCCGCCCTTGTATGGAAACATTACCTCCGCATGTGCTTGCCTTCAGTGCCACATAAGCAGGTATTGAAAGCAGAACATCACCGGAACCGCCCCAGCGGTTATTTCTTTGTTTAATATGTATGGTATTTCCTTCCGTGTACATTTCCCAGTTTTTGTAGGAATCTTCAGATTCAAACTCGAACCCGAACTCTACGGTATTCTTGTTCCATGTACGGATAAATATATTCCCCTGCCTGGATTTCAATTCAACTTTTGTTTGTTTACCGGCAGGAAAACTTTTCCCTCCCGTATTTTCTGATTCTGCCATTATACTCTGCTGCAGAAAAACGGCTGCCACCAGCAGAATAAACATATATTTCTTAATCATTGGTAACCTTTTCATCTAAAACCGATTTCACACGGTATTTTATATAATTATTGCTTTCATTTTCCATCTGAGATTTGAAAACATTAAGTATATCAGGGTCTTTAACTTTTACCCCGTTATTTAATTCCAGCAATGCGTTAATTGCATCTATCCTGTTACCGGAGTTTTTATCGTTCATCAATACATAGAGCAGTGCCTGCTTGATATCATTATCGTACGGAAGCGATTTCAGCAGCTTTATTCCTTCTTTTCTGACTCCGGGATTATCATCTGACTTCACAATCGTGGCAATTGCCGCCTTGATATCAGGGTCATATTTTTTGGTAGTTGCGGAACTCAGGACATTTAATGTGGTCAGCCGGATTCCGGGATTGTCTTCATTTAAAACAGAATACATCACAAGACTTTGTATCCCTTTATCCTTAAAACTGCCGCGTACTGTTATATCCTTATGCGCCTGAAAGGATATTTCCACTTCATCTTTTTTCTTCGGGTTTTCCGTCAGCCGGATATTACTCACACGAATTCCGCTTTCAAGCAAATCTTCCAATTCATATATCTTGCTCCCTTCCGGAAAGGGCTGTGTATTCAATTTGTTATAATAAGTACCTGCAAAAAAACCGGCAACCAATAAAACAGCCATTGCAAATGCCGGCTTGTAATAACCGGTAATTAATTGCAGCAGGGAATCAATAAATTTGCCAAACCCTCCCTCATTAGTTTTCCTGCGGATTGCACTTTTCAGCTCTTTCCTCGATTCCTCAAGCAGATATGCATCCGGCTCAGGGGCAGGGCTCTCCTCAAGCAATGTATATAGTTTCTTCTCTTCAGCATAAAACTGCTTGCAATCACTGCAAGTTATCAGATGCTGATTAAGTTCTTCAAGCTCCCCGGGAGAAATTTCTCCCAGAAAGCTGAGTGTTATATATTCCTGAAATTTTGTGTGGTTCATAACTTCCTCATAACAATTCGTATCCTTTAAGGGATTCACGGAGACGGTTAACTGCTTCAAACAGATACTTTTTAATAGTACCCTCCTTAGCGTTCATCATTTCCGCAATCTCGCGGATTTTGTATCCTTCATAATGTTTCAGTACAAAAGCCATTTTTTGTTTTGGTGTTAAACGGGAAACCGCTTCAGAAATTTTTTCCGATGTCTCTTTACGCTGAGCCGAATCCATGGAGGGAATTTCACCAGGCAGAGAATTTATGTTAACCGAAGTAGAGTCCTCCTCTTCACCTGAAGAAAAGCGTACGGTTCTGGATGTTACAGCATTTCCGCTTTTCATGGTAAGGCAGACGTTTGTTGCTATCCTGTATAACCATGTGGAAAAAGAGCTGCGGTATTCAAAATTCCTGAGTCCTTTATACACCCGGATGAAAATCTCCTGGTAAGCATCTTTGGCGTCATCGGAATTATGAAAATACCTGAAAGTTGTGGCGAGTACCTTTTTATCGTACCTGCTCACCAACTCATCAAATGACATCATGTCACCTTTTCTGAATCGTTCAATTAATTCGTTATCGTTCATTTTTACCGGCTTTGTACTTTTGACCGAAGTTATTTCAGAATAGTTGGTGAAAATTGCTACGTTTTTATGATTTTTTCACTTTTTATACATAAAAGGCAAAATCACCTTATCAGCGGTACATTCTGAAATACGGGTTTTTCTCCTTAATTTTACTTTATCACTAAAAAACACATGGCAGATTATGAATTCACTCGTACATCAAAAAATCAAACAAACCGTAGAAATCCTTAATGAACAAGACACAGACCTTTGGCTCATCTTTGCCAGGGAAAGTTCTACAAATCATGACCCTTCCATGGATATGGTGGTAGGGGCAAACTGCACCTGGCAATCAGCATTTCTTATAAATAAAAATGGTGATACTACCGCAATTGTGGGTTCACTTGAAGTGCCCAACATGAAGTCTGTCGGTACATATAAAAATGTGGTGGGATACCTGAAAACAGTAAAAGAACCGCTGCTTGAATACCTTAATAAGCATAATCCAAAGACCATCGCTCTCAACTATTCCGTAAATGCGAACCTGGCTGACGGATTAACGCATGGGATGTATCTGAATCTGTTAGAACATCTGAACGGTACTGATTTTGTAAACAGGTTTGTTTCTTCTGAGAAGATTGTATCTGCTTTGCGCGGCAGAAAGTCCGCAGGTGAAGTGGAGAATATTAAAAAAGCTATCGTAATTACTGAGACCATATACAGTGAACTGACCGGATATATTAAACCCGGTATGACCGAAAAAGATGTTGCTGCATTTATTCTGAAAAGAATTGCAGAGTATGGATTGGAAACTGCATGGGAGCAGGACCACTGCCCCGCTGTATATACAGGTCCTGAAACAGCCGGGGCTCACTCCGGCCCCACGGACAGAGTAATTGAACGAGGACACATTATCAATACCGATTTTGGTGTGAAAGTTAACGGATATTGTTCAGATATGCAGAGGACCTGGTATATATTACGCGAGGGAGAAACTGAAGCTCCTGCTGAAGTACAGCGGGGGTTCAAAGTGATTAAGGAATCCATCCGCCTGGCTTTTGATGCCATGAAGCCGGGAGTTCCCGGGTGTGAAATAGACGACAAAGCACGTAATCACATCACCTCAAACGGATACGATGAATATCAACACGGACTTGGGCATCAGGTTGGCAGGGCAGTTCATGACGGCGGTGCGGGGCTTTTTCCGCGGTGGGAGCGTTACGGCAATACTCCTTACCTCCCTTTAGAACAAGGACATGTATTCACCATAGAACCGCGGCTCTTTGTAAAAAATCATGGAGTTGCCACTGTGGAAGAGATGGTAAATGTAACTGCTGATGGATGCATCTGGCTCACCAATCCGCAGGAAGAACTGTGGATTATTAAATAGCCGTATATACAAATTCTCCCTGTCTTTAAAACAGAAAAGGCGGCCTATATTCTAAGCCGCCTTTTTTCTGCGTAAAATAAATTACTTAAGGAGCATCATCTTTTTGGTTACTGAGTAGTTACCAACACTCAATGTATAGAAATATACACCGGAGTTCAGTTTTGATGCATCAAAGTCCGCGGTATAGCCGCCTGCATTCTGATAGTTATTAACGAGACTTGCAACTTCCTGACCAATCAGGTTATAAACCTTCAGTGTTACAATACCTTCAACCGGGATGGAATAGCTGATTTTGGTTGATGGGTTGAACGGGTTAGGATAGTTCTGACCTAAGCTGAATTCACCAGGGGTGAATACACTCTTGTCTTCTTTAACATCGGTGGTAAAATTACCAAAGATATTGTAAAGTCTTACGTTTGTAACATCTGTAGGAAGGAAGAATAAGTGGTTTTCGCCAAATCCGCCTTCGTTATCCAAAGGAGATGAACCGCCGCTGACGGTATCAGCACCCGGATAAACCGCTGCAAATTTATATTCGATAGCACCTGCACCAAGACCTGCCCAGAACACTGCGGTGTCTGACCAGATTTTATCACCAGCAACCAAGTCGCCGTCAATACCTGCATCATTGAGAACTCTCATCTGACCGGTTGTTGTATCGGAAGCAACCCAGTTACCTGCCCAGTTACCAATTGGCTGGGAGCCGCCTTTTAATCCAACCCACTGAATTGAGTTAGGATCAATCGGGAGTCCGTTCTTCTTGTTTACAAGCGGACCGGTCATGTTAACCTGGAATAAAACTGTAACATTGCTGGTAAGATTTCCTGTAACAGGGAAAATTCTCGGAACGATAGGATCCAGCGTTGTTGTTGAACCATCAGCAACGTAGGTGAACCATCTGTCCTGACCGGTTTCCCAGCCAGTGTTGGTGAATCTTGAATCCGGATAAGCTTTGAATTTCCATTTCGTAGAATCACCAAGCGGACCTCTGATAGTCATCGAAGTTGTAAAGATTGCAGGAGCAAGAGGATCTTCAACCAGTTTTCTGTTTCCGCTGATTACAGTTCCAAGTCCGTCCCAATCGAGACCGGCAACAAGGAGACTATCCTGAGCAGGATCAAATTTACCAACACCGGTTCCGTATATACCACTGAGGTCAGCAGTAAAGTTGATGGTATTAGTAACTAAGGTCACAACGGTATAAGCAGAGTCGTCATTGAACCAGTAAGCAGGAAGAACCTGAGTGCCGGAAGCAGCAAGCGTAAACATTCTGTTATTGGCAATACCTTCCCATCCGTCAGGACCTTTTACAAATTTCCATTCGTAATTGGTTCCGGCGAAAGTAGCAGGAATGGTAGCATTAACAGTATATACTGTATCATTATCTGCATCAGACATTTTGAATTGCCAGCCGGCCCAGTTGGCTCCGCCGCCAACGGCGTTCTCCTGAAAACTGCCGCGTACTGTTACAGAGTCAGAAGCCGGTATATACAGTCCTCTGAACACCTGTGCACCCATATCAACACGGAAGGTAACGGTAACGTTCTGTGCGAACATTGTACCAACCGCAAAGAGGGTTAAGAGAGTGAGTATTTTTTTCATTTTTACCTCATTATTATATAGTTATAGAACATTCATACCAAAGGGTTAAAACCCAATTGATAACGAAACTTTTGATATATCTTTAAATCTCTGATAGTCAGAATAGCTGTAATCAATCCTGGCATTAAATGCACCAAAATCATACAGGAATCCGACACCGGCATTTAATCCTTCTTCAGCATCTTCTTTCAGCAGCGAGTTATAACCGGCTCTCAGGGAGAGCATTTTATTCCAGGTGATCTCTCCACCAAGATTAATAAATCCTGTATGGTTATTCGGGTATATCGCATCAGAAGCAACTTCAACTTTAAAGTCATCGGAAAGTGCAAAATCATACCCCAACCCCACGCTGAATATCAGCGGGAGAGTCCAGTAGTCGGTGTTCAGCGTGGCTGTTATTTTTTCATTGTTTCCCGTATTTGCGGGGTCAATGTCCACCGGCTGATAAAGGTCTTTACCATCCAGTTTCATCTCGGTTCCAAAATTAGCGATATTCATACCAATTTTCAAACCCTCTAACTGGGTATAAAAAAGTAACCCAATATCAAGCGCAAAAGCTGTTGCTGACTCGTTCCATATTGACTGCCGGATGTATTTAACACTGCCGCCGATAGAAAAGCGGTCGGTCAGGTTTCTGGAGTAAGAAACTGCCAAGGCAATATCCTGAGCTTTCCAGTTCTGCCCGGTTCCGTTTGGCTGCTCCGGGGTTGTGATTTCTTCTTCACCATAATCGAGCTGATTAATACTGATACCAAAGGCATCATCAACACCTTTGAAGACAATACCTGCCCAGTTATAGGTTGTGCCTACCAGCCAGTCGCTGTACGATACGTTAAACTCACTTTTTGCCAGCCGGGAGATTCCCCCGACGTTCCAGTAGAGTGAGGTAGCATCGTTTGCAACTGCTACAAAGGCACCGCCCATACCCGCAGCTTTAGAGCCGACAGGCACAGTCAAAAAGTTTGCTGCTGTGGTACCAACTTTGGATTGGCCCAGCAAAGGCAGCACGGATGCAAAAATAAAGAATATTATTATAAATTTTTTCATGTTAATCTCCTTGCTGACTTATTTAATGATAGCCAGTTTACCGTACTTCTTCGTACCGACGCCTTCAGCTTCCACTACGTAGAAGTAAACACCGTACGCAACATCAAGACCTTCCTTGGTTCTCAGATCCCAGGATAGCGAGCCATCCAGCAAATCGCCGTCATGTTCAATGGTCCTCACATGGGCACCGGCAGATGTATATATATAGATCTTGCTTTTGGGGGGCAGATTAATAAAATTAATCACCCGGTCGCCACGTCCGCGTATCTGAGATGGCAGCGGCTGCTCAAACACGTTGGTAACCACATACGGATTAGGCACTGCTTTTACTCTTTCCATCTGCGCTTCTGCCGAACCTGCATTGTATGCCGGAACTTCGGAAACAAACGTAAACCTATCCGATGCGGTAAGAGGTTTAAAGAAGGATACAAATAAAGTATCGCCGCCTTTTGGCCTGTAGGCGCCTGAATCAACAAAAGCAAACCGCCAGCCGATGTTATTGTAGTCTTTGGTGGTAACCACAATTGCATCGCCGTCAGACAAGGTGTCTCTTGCATATGTTCTGGTTTCAGCCATTGCAAACTTCAGCTGAACCGGTGCTGCCTTATCGGTAACATCATATATCTTAAAATTTAGTTTTGTCTTCTTTGCTATTGGAACCGGACGCTTCAGCAGATAATTAATATCGTTTGAAGAATCAGCATACGTATCAGAAAAAACAAAAGCGATATCAATAGGGGGTTTTGTACCATAAACATTATTGGATAAATCTTCATATCGGGAAGCAGTATATCCAAGACGCTTGGTTGAATCGCTTATAGGATTATTAATAATCCACTTGCTTGCTGTGGCATTCAGTTTAATTGAATCAGGGGACTGATATGATGTATCAAAAGATATCCTCACACCATTAAATATATCCCCGTTAGCAGGATATATCCTGGAAACATTGGAAAGCACTGTTGCACCACTGAGTGAGTCCTTCACCGAATAAGCATAGGCAGTACTGATGCCATTATTTATGGAATCTGCAAAAGTAATAACATAGGTGGTATTCAACAACTTAAACGGATCCACAACTTCAAAGTATGGCGTCGTGGTTGAAAAGCCGCCTTTTCTGGTTACCATAATTCCTGAGGATGGAGGTACATATCCTGCAACCGGTGCATTTGGGGTTACCGCTGCGGTATTGATATCTGTTTGGATATTACCCAACGCATCCTTTGCTACGAATTTTGTATTTTCAGAGGGGAATACATCAGATTCAGCTTTACCTCTGTCATAAGCAACAACCGCATAGTAATACGTTTTACCGTTTATAACATCATTGTCAACATAAGAATTGGCTACTCCGGTTTCTTCACCCAGATAAAACGGAGCGCCGCTTGTTAAATCATATAATCCAGGACCGGATAAAAAGTATCCGTATATACCGTTCTTAAGATCAAACTGTGCTATCGGTTTGTAGAAAACCTTTTGTCCTGTTCCGTCAGATATTAAAAGTGCATCTGAAAAATCAGGATCGGTGCCTTTATATATTTTGTATCCTTCAAAATCTCTTTCTTTTAATGAAGGGTCAAGTGATGCTTCTGCAACTCTATCCCAATACAAGGTAACTCTTTTATCACCCGGTACAACCGTTAAGGTTGGTTTATCCGGGGGTCTCGGGAAGTTGTAGTTAGCATTATATATCGTTTGGGAGATTCTCTTTGTTTTAAGAACACCTCTGAAGTCATCACCAAAGGCGAGAGCTAAAGAGAATCGTTCAGTCTGTCCCGGCAGCAAGGGGAAATAACCTGAGCCGTACATAAAGTCACCGTCTTCGCCGCGGATAGCCACGTTGTTAACGATACTTTCAGGCACCTTAAAGAAGCCGGGTTTCAGGTTTTTCCACATATCCTCTTCATTGGACATGGTTATTGCGTTTGAAGGCACATAGTACCAGAATGAAGTAAGACCAAGCTGGTCAGATTCATCAACGTCAAGTGCATCAAAATTTGGTTCACCCGGAGTTGGGATACCATCACCTTCACCGGTATCACCGGTACCCGGTTTACCATCGGCACCAACGTCATCGTACTGTGCGGTCCAGTCTTCATCGTTATCAATCAGGTCATCGCGCTTTTCATCAAGCATTTTATCATTCAAACCTAAACTGGCAGCGTAGTCTTTATACTGCACAGGGTTTGTGGTATCAAAAAGTACAGTACCGTTATCAGCACGTTTGAACTGTCTGTAATGAACAATGTAGTTTTCGTCAATTAAGCCGTCTAAATCATTATCAATACCATCAGTAGCATCTTTGCCAAGTTCGCCCTGATTGTTTATTGCACCTTCCCGTAGTGAGGTAATACCCGGCTGCAGGAAAAATGAAACACCCATGGATACCACTGTAACGGTATCATTAGGCATAGTGAACGTGGTTCTTGCAAAAGTATTCTTATCAATAAGAATTAACTTATCACCGGCTGCAACTGATTTTGGGTTAAAGTTTACGCCGTCAAAGAATGGTGCTGAGAGCGGGTTAAACTTTTTATTATCACCATCGTTATCAATAGCATCGTAAGGATTACCCGGGGACTCCAAAAATGCATATGCTATATATCCGACTTTTGATGGATCCGGCAGCCACTTTGGATTATCGGAAGGTCTTACTCTTCCTTCAAAATCCCATGTATATGTGATAGCTTCTCTTACATCAAAGAAGGAAACGTCGTCGTTCCATTCACTTCCGTCTATACCGACATAAGTTCCGATTACCGTTCCGAATACGGTCTGATCATAAGCTTCAGTACCGTCATTCTTTATATTATATAACCAGAACACAACATCCTGTGCAAGAAAGTTAGACCACTGCAAACCGCGCACTGCAACTTGCAATGCCTGTCCGCGGCGGGTTGTATCATTTGCATCCGGATAATATCCGTGTCTGTTATACATTTTTTCATCGTTAAAATCATCCATCCAGAAATAGCTTTCCTGGTCGGCATTCAGCTGAGCCCGTCCAAAATAGCCGTTCCAGTCAACCGTGGGGGTTACATCTACGCCGTTGACTATCAGCGGTGCACCTGAGTAAGTCCAGGTTGGTCTATCCGGCCAAACAGCAGGCCAAGTTTCCGGCTGATGGCTCATGGCAACGCCTTTCCCTGTTGCCTGTAAAGTGGCATTTGCAAATCCCGGGATTGGTTCAAATCCTAAGAACTTTCCACCCTGAGCAAAATCACCACCGCCCGGTCTTTCTACGGGAGTAATAACTACTGATACAACAGTATCACCTGCATCAGCAATACCATTGTTATTCCAGTCCTTAATCGGAAGACGGACGCCTACGACAGGTGAAACGTCACCAACGTAACCGTTGTCATCATAACGCCAGGAACCACGGGGACCCTGATTGCCCGGCTGTGCAATGACGCCGTAATTTGAAAATACGGTTCTCACCTGATTACCGCGGTGTACACCTGCTTTTCTGAAGGTGCTGGAACCTCTTGTTGTAATTCTCTCCTGAGCGATCAGATCACCTAAGCCGGCAAACAGAACCGCTGCAGCAAACAATATTATTTTAGTATATCTCATAATAATTTCCATTAAT
>CAYYJL010000032.1:0-11874 GCA_964472245.1 uncultured Ignavibacteriaceae bacterium
CAGGTGGAACCCAAATTAGACGACCTGTATATCCCGTAAGCTCCTAATGAAAATACTCTGTTTTTACTGCCGAAGGATATCTGGCTTTTGCCCGAATCAGCAATATGCCACTCCATTCCCCCTGAATATGACCGGTAGAGATACCCCTTGTATATACTGAATACCGTATCGCGGTTCATCGGGAGTGCATTTGAAGTACTCGCTATAACATCCTGTCCGAATGTCTGCCAGTCCCCTGCTCCGTTATTTTTATACAAACTGCCCGCAACAGTTGCATACACAACACCGTCACTGATTTCCACAGAACTTGGGAAACCGGAAAGACCTGCATGTACCCAAACGCCATTATTATAAAAGTATAATCCTGAGGGTGTGGTGTTTACAATAATATAGAGTTGATCACCCGCTGCCCTGATGGTTTGTGCAGTAAACGAGTTTCCGGAAGAAACCGGCAGTCCTTCATTTACTGCTTCCCACCCTCCGCTTTCCGTGGTTCTAAACACTCCAAGCGAAGTAGAAATGTAGAGTTTACCATTAAATTGTGTAAATGAGAGTACATGGGTAATATTTGATGCTGGCAACGGAATTGCATGCCAGAGGGTATCTCCAATGGTACGCTTAAACATTCCCGAAAATAAACCTTGTATGGTGCTGAATCCCGCAACGTATATAACACCCCCTGAAATCCTTATTGCCTGTGGTGCATATATAAAGCCGGTAAATGTATTGCCGAGACTATCCGTAAAAGTCAAATCACCCCCCGCGCGTTCTTTTTGCCAGGTGTTCCCCAGGTCACTGCTTATATACGCAGTGTCTGAAACGAATCCCACCAGGAGGGAATCCTGAAAGGTGATATCACGCTGCGGGTAAAATGGCAATGTTTTTTCAGTCCAGGTTACACCACCATCATCTGACCGGTATAACAAATTACCGCTGATCATCAGCCAGGCAGTATCAAACTTGAGTATATTATCCGGACTGGTCACCAGCTTCGCAACCTTTTGCGCAATTCCGCCCTCGGTGCGGATGATGGTGCCATACGATGTAGAGGCAAGCGTAACATCACCTACTCCGTTTAGATTGGTATAATATGCACCTGCAATTCCGTTCGTTTGTTTCCATTGTGCAAGTGCAGCCACTTGTAGAAGTAAAAGTGCAAGCAGAACATAACCAGATTTCATGGGGTAATAATCTCCGTTTCTCAATATACAACAATAGTGTATCCCTCCGGAGAAATAGGGACACCAGTCTGCATTTCCTCGGCTGTCTTACTTTGGCAGGGCGGTCAGAGCAGCATCTATTCTTGTGATTGTTTCATCCTTGCCGAGAATTGCCAGCAGTTCAAACATTCCCGGACCTGTACTCATTCCTGAAACGGAAAGCCGCAAAGGATGAATTAACTTTCCTTTACCTACATTCAACTCTGCTGCGGTTTCAGCTAAAGCTGTTTCAAAATCATGTTCAGCTGGATTATTGAGCGCAGCAAATTTCGTTTTCAGTGCTGTCAGATGAGCAGGGGTTTCCGGTTTCCAGTTTTTCTGTACCGCTGCTTCTTCATACGCAGAGGGTGCCTCAAAAAAGTAGGGGCACTTGGATATATATTCACTGACAAAATTTATTCTGTCCTTCATTGCATGAATTATTTTTACAAGGTACTCATCAGGATAATCTTTTTTTGCAAAACCGGTTTTAGCAAGTTCTTCACGAATCATTGCTGCAACTGCTTCATCGGATTTCATTCTCAGATGTTCAAAGTTCATCCAATTTAGTTTTTCCAGATTGAATACCGCACCCGATTTATTCACCCGTTCAAGTGAAAAACTCTCCACCATCTCCTGCAGCGTATATAATTCTTTATCATCTCCGGCATTCCATCCCAGCAGAGCAACAAAATTAACTAATGCTTCCTTCAGGAATCCTTTCCCTTTATAATCTTCAACAGCAACATCTCCCTGCCTCTTGCTTAATTTAGATTTATCCGGATTCAGCAGCAGGGGCAGATGGGCAAACACAGGAACCTGCCAGCCAAATGCATTATAGAGGAGGACATGTTTAGGTGTTGAAGAAAGCCATTCTTCCCCGCGGATGACGTGGGTTATGCCCATATAATGATCATCAATGACGTTTGCAAGGTGATAAGTCGGATATCCGTCGCTTTTTAACAAAACCTGATCATCTATGGTTTCCCGGTCAAACTCCACACTGCCGCGTACTATATCTTCAAAAGCCACCTTTTCACCGGGCACTACATTTAGGCGGATAACGGAAGGCATTCTAGCATCAAGTTTTTCTTTGACCTCAGCTTCTGATAAGCTGAGGCAGTGTTTGTCATATTTGCTCTGCAGGTTTTGTTTCTGCTGTTCTTCTCGTATGGAGGTCAGGCGTTCGGCGGTGCAGAAACAGCGGTATGCTTTGCCGGCGGCAATCAGTTTATCAGCTTCAGCTTTGTATATATCAAGACGTTCTGACTGCACATACGGTCCGAAATCCCCGCCTTTTACAGGACCTTCATCATAGTGAAGCCCGCACCACTGCAGGGTCTCAATCAGGTTTTCAACAGCCCCTTCAACATAGCGGTTTCGGTCTGTATCTTCAATACGAAGAATAAATGTACCCCCGTTCCGTTTGGCAAAAAGGTAATTGTACAAAGCCGTACGCAACCCGCCTACATGTAAATATCCGGTAGGGCTGGGTGCAAATCGTACTCTTGGAGCCGGGGTAATAGAATTTTCCATATATAAAACTGTCTTACTCTTCTGTTAAATTATTATCTGTTTTTTCACCGAACTCACCTTCGGTGTCCCATACGTTAAACTGAACCATTTTCTGTCTCAGTTTTTTTACCAGCTCAAAGGTTAGCCCCTCATAAATAAACACCTCGTTCACACTTAATATCTTGCCTGTTTTGTATGATACAAATCCGGCAATGGTATTATACTCATCAGAAGTGGGTAATTCGTACGTAAAAATCTCGTTGAACGATTCTATATCCATTGACCCGAGTATATTATACTTTCCGTCCGGCATCTTTGTAAATTCAAGCGGTTCAGGCGGTGAATCACCTGTAATCTTGCCAACCACTTCACTCAGTATATCTTCAAGTGTTATCACACCTTCAGTACCGCCCCATTCATCGGTAACAATGGCAATCCTCTCGCCGCGAATCTGCATCTCCTTCAGTATCTCCGATATCCGTTTGGTTTCAGGAACAAAATATGCCGGGCGTATCAAACGCTTTATCTCATACTTCCCTTTGTCCGTAAAGTTGCGGATTAAATCCTTGATATGTATAATCCCGATAATGTTATCAGTGGATTCCCGGTATATTGGCAGCAGACTGTGCCCGGTCCTTACGATAAACTGGAACATCTCAGGTTCGTTTTCGGTCAACTCGACTGCAATCATTTCCGTTCTGGGAATCATCACCTCATCTGCACTTACGTCATTCAGCTCAAATACATTCTGGATGATTTCGTGTTCGGTTTTATCAATCTCTCCGGACTTTACCCCTTCCTGCAGCATCAAACGTATTTCCTCTTCAGAGGATTTACTCTGTGAAAGAGTGGTGGATGTATGCAGCGGAGAAAGTAAAAAATTTGCAAATGAAAGTAAAAACTTCAGCGGTGCATTTGTCGCTTTAATGAGTATATACATCGGAGATATCATCACAAGACTGATGCTTTGAGCAAACCGTTTACCGATACCCTTAGGCAGCATGTTTGCAAGCAGCTGCCAACTGAATATAAACAGCAGCAGAATGCCAATATGGTAGAGAATTCCGGTAATCCCAAGACCACCCGAAAGCATCCCATTATTCATGTGAGACAGCATCAAATCCACCACGGCTAAGATGAGCAGCAACACCCTCCAGTATTCGGTAAATGCGAATAACTCGTATGGATTTTCCTGCAGCCGGCTTATTTTCTTTAGCTTCTGTTCCGGCTTATCTTCTTTATCTTCAAACTCTTCTTTATCAAAGGTAATAATGGCTGCTTCAAAAAGAGTGATGAGTGCAGCCACTGCAAAAAGGACCACTAGGTCACTGTCGGGCATCTGTTAACGTCAGGATATTATTAAATTTAGGATGTAATTATAATTATTTATAGCGAATTTTCCGAAATAGTGCCGTTTTTCGTCGAAATTAAAAAGTTTACCATAGCAAAAAGCGTATGAACCCACAGAAAATATTTGTAAAAAACGATTCTCTTAACTTTGATTTTGGTGCCGATGGCATAAAATCCATCACACTCCGGTACCTAAGGGATGAATGTCCCTGTGCCGGTTGTAAGGGAGAAACCATCCTGCTGCGCACCTATCGCCCCGCTCAAAAAGCCCCGGAAACACCGGAAATGTACAAAATAACCGCCATTGAACCAATTGGAAGTTATGCATTGCAAATTTCCTATAAAGACGGGCACACAACCGGAATTTACTCCTGGGAATATCTCAAAACCCTCTGGGAAGGTGAAGCATCCGGGCAAAAGAATGACTACAACAAACTGTTATGATTACCCGTTCTGATATAAAAAACTATCAAAAATTAAAACAGAAGAAATATTCTGACCGGGAAGGTAAACTACTCATTGAAGGAGAAAAATTAATTCTCGAAGCACTGAGTGCCGGATGGAAGTTCGAACATATCTTCAAACACTCCGCAAGCCGTCTGTCTGATGAATTTGTTCTTCGAATAAACACTGAGGGTCTTTTACCGGAAGATATATCCCACAAAGATTTTCTATCGCTCTCCGATACTATTACTCCTCAGGATGTAACAGGCATTGCCATTAAAAAGAAATTGGAACCGGGGATTCCTCCGCTGACCGGGCTTTCATTGCTGCTTGACTCTGTTTCTGACCCTGGAAATGTGGGGACAATACTCCGTACAGCGGATTGGTTTGGCGGCATCAATATATATTTTTCGGGAACAACAGCAGATATATATAATCCCAAAGTAATACGTGCTTCCATGGGTGCGTCATTCCGTACCCGGCATTTCCGTTTTACCGATGAAAAATCAGCAGTGGAATATATCCGCAGCCAAAACGGGCTGATCTACTGTGCGGATATGCAAGGGGAAACCCTATCAGATATCACCTTGCCTGAAAAAAATGTTGTCTTGGTCTTGGGGAATGAAGCACACGGACCTGATGCGGCATTTACCGGAGCGGCTGATAAAACCGTAAGCATTACAGGGGGCGGCAGAGCGGAATCCTTGAACGTGGGAATCGCAGCCGGAATTTTAATGTATAAACTTTCCGGCCGCTGAATAAACTTTTTGCTATTTGAGCAGCTGCATTTTGCCGCTGTAAACTTTTCCGCTGTATCTGAGCGAGTATATATAGGTACCTGAAGCCAAACCTGATTTGGCGGCATCAAAGATCTCAGAGTGAATCCCTGCTTCCTTAACACCGGAAACAAGCTCGGCAGCTTTTCTGCCGAGTACATCAAAAACTTCAAGAGTAACATGCCCGGATGCCGGGAGTGAGAACGTTATGGTTGTTTGCGGATTAAAAGGGTTAGGAAAATTGCTCACCACCACATGGCTTTCCGGCAGCAACGGTTGATGATCCTCAACAGAAGAAACAACCCCGCCGCTTCTGGTGCGTAATATTGCACCATATGCACCGAGAACCCAGCCATTATCAGCGTCCTTAAAGAACACCCTTGTAAACGTATTGGTAACATTAGTCGGCAGAATATTCCAGTTTAAACCACCGTCTGTTGATTTATATACTTTTCCGTTACTGCCTGCTGTATATCCGAGATCTCTGTTCAGAAACTGAACGGAATTTAAATACGGTATATTGAGTAATGCCACCTGGCTGAAATGCCCGCCGTTTGTAGTTCTGAAAACAACACCATATTTACCCACAATCCAGCCGTATTTCAAATCAGTAAAATTCATACCGCGCAAATCGAATGCAGCCGGCAGTGATATATCTTCAAACACTGTGCGCTGCCAATATCTGAAGACTCGGAAAAGTCTGCCGCCATCACCGGCCATAAAACCAATCTGTGTATCGCCATAACCAAATGCACGAAAGTCCTCTGTAATTCCAACAGCTATCTTCCGCCAGGTCTGGCCCCAGTCATTGTATGCCTCGTAAACTGCACCACCCTGACCGCCGATCCTGCTCATGAATTTTTCAATATATATTGTATAGAGGTTTTCAGCTGCAATTGAGGTCAGTTGTCCCTGTACCCAGTTTTCGCCGCCATCGTTGGTCCATATATATGTACCATTATCCCCGACCGCCCATCCCTGAATGCCGTTATAAGAGAAAATTTCGTTAATTGCTTTCGTGGTACCGCTGTTCTGTCTAACCCAGGTTTCACCTCCGTCAATGGTACGCATGATTAATCCGCGGTCTCCCACAATCCATCCCGTATCCAGACTGGTAAAGCGGACAGAGTTTAGATTTTCCGTAATTGCTGATGATCGTATGGTAAAACTCTGAGCAGAATCGGAGGAGGATAATACCAGACCTTTTTCTCCAAGGAACAACACCTCGTTATTTTCCAGAAGAACACTTCGGTTCAAACTATTTCCGGTAATTGATGGTGTGGAATTCCAGGTCTGCCCCCCGTTATTGGAAACGGCAACAAATCCGCTCAAGCCGGATGCAAACAACAAATTGCCAGATACAGGACGGATATCCTTCAACCAAGTGTTGCCCGGAGACTGTACAATCTGCCAGTTGATTCCCTCATCAGAAGAGCGCAGTAAGGTGCCCAGATATCCTGCAGCATATAAAACACCATCTTTCAGGCGAATATCAGAAATCTGCTTCCCTGCTGCGGTATATACCTCCTGCCAGTTTACACCTGCGTTCGTGGTCCTGATGATTTTACCATTTTCTCCCCCTGCTACCCATACGCCAGGCGAAACAACTGCAAGACTGATAATGGAAGGGGCGCCTGAGATGGTAGACTTGCTCCAGGTGAGCCCGCCGTCATCTGATTTTACGAGTACACCCTGTGCCCCCGCAGCAATGATAACCGATACGGAGATTGTATTAACCGAATATAAATCCTCCGTGCTGCCGGAAACCGCCTGACTAAAACTGACACCGCCATCTGTGGTTTTATATATCACACCGCGGTCCCCCACCAATACACCATTCAGCGTATCTGAAAAAGCAAGAGACTGGAAAGTTAATGTATTAGAAAGGTCGCGTGTTTCCCAGGAAACTCCTTTATCCCTGCTAATCATAAACAATCCGTCTTCACCGCAGGCGAGTACATTACCGCTGATATATACAGCATCAAGAATCGTTTTACCCTGAGGGGCAGGATTTACCCATTCCCAGGCAGTTTGAGAACGCAAAGGGTTCGCCAGGAATAAAAAAAGTGCAGCAAAAAGGGAAACTGATCTCATCGTATTTACAAACATTATTATAATTCTCATTAAATTACTCCGTCAAACGCAGGGCTATGCCGGTTTGAATCAGTATATATGCACGCGGGTAGTACTCTGTATTTATCCTTTGATATTTTGCGTTGACATCCAGATCAAGCACGGGAGAAAGATTCATTCTGAAGCCAATATAAGGTGCCAGGGCAGGATTCACAGCGGTTGTCTCGGTGCTGAATTTTCCGAGGATTCCGTAATCAATGGTAACTAAATATCTGTCAAAGAATATCCCTGCCTCCAGCCCGGCATAGGGGATAAAATCAAAATCAGTAAAGTTAAATCTTACACCTGCCAATACCGGAACTCCGGAATAACGAAATGTATAACCGGGCAGGTTTTCCTTAAAGCCGCAGATATAATATCCGGAGGAGAGGGAAAATTCAAGATTAGCATTCAGCGGATAATATGCCAGGTTAAGAGTAGAACCGCCGCCTACTTCGGCTACATCTTCAAAATATCCTGCAGGAATAGCCGCAGCCACCTGAACCGATGACCTCAACTGAGCTTGCAGAGCAGATATAAAACAAAAAATGAGTACAAAGAAAATAGATTTCTTATTCAAAGCTTTTCCGGGATCGCATTAATAAACAGTTGCTGCCGCCCGCTTTTCCGGGCAAATAAGGTCACAAATTACATATTTTTCCAGTTATTTCAATAAAACAATTTTGGACAGGTTTCCCTTGTGTCTGAGTTTTAATCGGGCAATAAATCCTCCATCTTTCACATTTTTACCTTGCATCATGTTTATTGACTTTGACATGTATCACACGTATATTTAGTTTTAATAAAAACCGGGTTACGCATGACTGACTCAGAAAATTTTTTACAGTATGTTCCAATTTTTGCAGAATTGGCAGATGAAACGCTGGATATGATTGCAAAACTTGGTAAGACAAAGCTTTACGAGAAGGAAGACTCCATCCTGATGGAAAACGAGTCCGGTTCAGCTCTCTTTGTTATCGTGACCGGCAAAGTAAAGGTTTTCCGGGTCAGTGACGATGGCAGAGAGGTGATTCTGTCGATTCTTTCAGAAACAGACTTTTTTGGTGAGATGGCAATTTTGGACGGTCTGAACCGCTCAGCAAATGTAACTGCACTGGAAAAAGTTGAGATTTTTATCATTCAGAGGAAAGATTTCCTTGACCTGCTCTACTCCCATCCGGAAGTATGTATCGCACTGCTTCAGGAACTCACCAAGCGGCTCCGCTCAGCTGACATGAAAATCAAATCCCTCTCCCTAAAGGATGCCGAAGGCAAGGTTGCTACAGTTATCCTTCAGTTGGCAGATGATATCGGTAAAATCCGCAAAGGAATTGTTGAGATTGAAAAACTCCCTTATCAACATGACCTGGCAAACATGGCAGGAACATCCAGGGAAACAATCTCCCGGACACTTCATTCATTCGCCAAAAAAGGCCTCATTGAACTTGAAGGCAGTAAATTGAGAATACCGAACTACGAAAAGTTCAAAGAAATGTTCCAATGATATGCCCGGGAAAGTAGATTTTCATGTACACACGCATGCCTCAGACGGGTTCTACTCTCCCGCACAAATAATTGAAAAAGCAGTGAGGGCGGGCTTTAGCGCTCTCAGCATTACAGACCATGATACAATTGCCGGCTATAAAGCAGCACTGCCCCTTGCCCGTAAAGCAGAAATTGAATTGATCCCCGGGGTTGAACTCAGCTCTGAATACCTCGGCAAGGAAGTTCATATACTTGCATACTTTATTGACCCGGATAATACCGAATTCCAAACCGCACTCGACTTTTTTGCAAAAGAAAGATACTACCGTGCGCAGAAAATCATCAAGAAACTTAATAGTCTGGGACTGGATATATCCATAAACGAGGTTGAGGATAAGTATCCGGGACTCCCCATTGGCAGGCCGCACATTGCCGATATTATGATCCAGAAGGAACTGGCAAAATCGTATCAGGAGGCATTTTTCCAATATCTGGGGAACCATGCACCGGCATACGAAAAGAAGGTATATATATCACCGGAAAGTGCGTTCCGCCTGATTTCCGCTGCTTCCGGGCTGTCATTTATTGCTCACCCCGGATACCTTTCGGAAGAGATAATACAAGGACTGATTGAAGCGGGCTGTGACGGGGTTGAAGTTGTTCATCCATCACACTCTAATTCACAAATTAAATTTTTTCATGAGCTGGCAAATAATTATTATCTGCTCCGTTCCGGCGGTTCCGATTTCCACGGAGGAAAGAAAAAGGATGATGAAAACTTTGGCAAGTACTACATGCAGTACAACGAAGTACGCGCCATGCGGAGCCGGCTCACCAACATAGTTGCTTAATATATATAACAAGAAATACGAGAATCATTATGAATTTAATAGAAGGTAATTTACAGGCGCAGGGTCTGCGTACCGCATTAGTAGTCAGCAGATTTAATGAGTTTATAACATCCAAGCTTGCAAGCGGTGCATATGACTGCCTTATCCGCCATGGCAGCGCCACTGAAGATATAACCAAAGTATGGGTGCCGGGTTCGTATGAAATTCCGCTGGCTGCCGAACGTCTGGCAGCTTCAGGTAAATATGATGCCATTATCTGCCTTGGTGCAGTTATCCGCGGTTCCACTCCTCATTTTGACTATGTTGCAGCTGAAGTTTCCAAGGGTGTTGCCGCAGTAGGATTACAACATAAACTGCCGGTGGTATTCGGCGTTCTGACAACTGATTCTTTGGAACAGGCAATTGAACGTGCTGGCACAAAATCAGGCAACAAGGGCTGGGATGCCGCCATGTCAGCAATTGAAATGGCTAATCTGCTTAAACTTATATAAGAATTAACAAGAGGCGGCAGCAGTATATATTACTCCTGCCGTTTCTTTATCCTTTCAAAATCTTTCCCGTTAAAAAACAGATGCAGTGTATTTGATTCAGCAGCTGAGTTGCTTACAATGGCCCTGCCTGCCGGATAACCCTCTTCCATTTGATTTATTATTTGTATTCCGGTACCGTTAAATTCTGAAGTCAAAACCTCATCAATAATAACAGCACGGGAGCGCCCCCCTTCAGGCAGGAATCTGCCGCCATATATATTCAACACAAATCCTGTCGAATCGGCACTTTCTACAACAACCTCAGGTGATTTACCCACCAGTTCACTCCTGAGCGGAGAATGTATGCTGAAGTCCGCTGTTTTTGAGTAATATTCAAATATCTCCTTCTGCCCCAGTTTCATCACCGGTACGCGGTTATATTTATCGGGGACACCCCACAATACTACTTCCTTTCCTTCAAGATACTTTCTGTTTTCACTGATATTTTCCCCTATCCGTTCCATCATCTTCCCTGCTTCCACCCAATTGCCTGTAACCGTAAAATTATACATCGAAATCAGCAGCAGAACAACTGCCCCTATTATCTTCAGCTGCTTATCAGGCACCCCGCTGAACAAAATCTGAAGTAACAGCGCTGTAATTAAAAAAATTCCCGCGGATGCTGAGAAAGCATACCACCTCATATATACGGGCAGAACAGGAAGGAGCAAAAGCAAAAACCAAAAGAGTCCAAATGTGATAAGCTTTTTATTTGCTGATAATGAAGCACGCTTCTTAAACAATGCATGAGCAAATATAACCAGCGGGATGGTAAACAACATTGCAATCAAAAATGACCCGGTTATCTGGAAATACAAATACTCCATCATATCCGGATTTACAAAAACACTCGGGATGTACAGCAAGAAATTTTTTATCAGTCCCCACATGCTTATATCAGCCACATGATCGGACTGAAATGGATTGCTGCCGATGACAGCAATACGATAGATAAAGTACACTCCAAATACTGCTGCAAACAGAAACAGGAAATGGAATACCCTGCTCCTCTTTAAGTTCTTTTCTCCGGGAAAAAAGAACCCTGCCAGAGGGAGGAGAAGTGCAGCAAATGCAAGTTCCTTGGATAAAAGTGCAAATAAGAATGCTGCACCGGAAGTGTATAATGCAGTTTTGCTCCCCTCTTCAATATATCTTTTTATAGTCAGCAGCATAAGAACCATAAAAAGGAAGACCAGCAGCTCAGATTGATCCGATATCCATAGCGCTGCTAGCTCCCGGGAGGGCATAACGGTGAACATGGCAGCCGCAATAAATGCTGTTCTTTTTTGATTTGTCAAGCCCAGCACAAGCAAATAGCAGGCACAGCAGGCAAGGGTGAATAATATAAGCCCCGATGCATGAAAGAGCACAGCAGTATGCCCCGCTGCATACAGCTGGAAATTATATAGTATCTTGAGCAATGGCCGCCAATAAACACCCCAGACATTCCCTGATACTGCAGGTGCAAAGACCTCTGCAAGAGTGCCCGGGACCGCAATTCCAATAATCTGGATGTCATCGATACCTCGGGTGTTGATGGCCGGGATACGTTGATCGATATTGAACGCCTGCGATTCTCGGACAAGGGTATCGCCTATGATCTGGATGCGGG
>CAYYJL010000033.1:0-10212 GCA_964472245.1 uncultured Ignavibacteriaceae bacterium
GCTGTTCAACCAACAAATTTGCGGAGCCGGATGTTGAGGCATTTGGTGCGCTGTTCATTAATGAAGGGCAGACTATTGCTTATGTCGGTAATTCCTCTCTTGGCTTTACCTCAACATCATTAACAGTATCAAAATATTTTTATGAATCTATACTAAAAGACAGCATCACTACTATCGGCAAAGCCCATTTTGAAGCCAAGCGGAAAATGTTTACCCGGCTTAACAGCTCCGGTGTTTATAGAATCTTTGCCTTCACTAATCTGCTGATGGGTGATCCTATTGTAAAACTTGCTCTGCCGGAAAAACCGAATTTGCAGGGTACCGCAGCAAACCTTTTCCAGAGCCAGCTTTTGCCTGATGATCAGTCTGATTCAGTTGAATTTAAGTTTGTATATAATAATCTGGGCAGTGCTTCAGCCGATTCCTTCAGCATACGGGTCACATCTGAGTATGAAAACACTTCGGTTGAGTCATTTATAAAGAGATTAATACCTAATCTAACTGATTCTGTTTTCTTTTATGTTCCGGTGAAAGGTAAACCGGGAGAACACAGAATACGTGTTGAGCTGGACTACGATAATGCCATTGCCGAACTTTACGAAGATGACAATACCATTACCAAGACATTTTCAGTTGCTTCCCTCTCTCTCAGACCGCTGCTTGGCGGGGAGTACCTTGCACTTTCCAATCAGCCGGTTAAGGTATTAAATACGGCACTTAACTCAGGTTCCGGATCAATATTGTTTCAACATGCTGAAAATGCTGATTTTTCTTCACCTTCAGAAGTAACAAAATCACTCGACACCTTTTACACATCGTTTGATATATCCGGCCTTACGAACAACAAACGGTATTGGGGCAGAATCCGTATGGTGAATGCAGATACTTTGTGGAGCAGTGCCTTCTCATTCCTGAAAACAACGCAGAATTACGATTTCTTTTTAGAAGACCGCTTCAGTTTTGAAAAGCAATTTGAAACCGGTTTAAAGTATGACGGCGGTGTTGTCCTGACTGTGGATACGATAAAAATTGAGGTAACCTCTGGCGGCGGTAACTTCAGCAAGTTTGGAAGTATTACTAAAAACGGAATCAATCAGCTTTCCAATACCTTTGGCTGGGGCATGGGTGCCGTAGTGTTTGACGGAGTTACACTGGCTGTTGATACGGCAAGGACATTCAGTTACGGCGCATTTCCCGAGGAAGCTAATCAGCTTGCTGCTATTATAGAAAATGCACCGGCAGGAAAACTGATCGCACTTTGTGTTATTGATGATGGTGCCTCAAATCTTACAACAAGATTGATCAATGCAATTAAAACTGCGGGAGGTGTTTTAATTGATAATCTTGGATTCAGAACGCCGTATCTTATATTGGGTAAAAAAGGGGGAGCCCCAGGCAGTGCAATTGAGCGCCTTGAATCGAACACCTATGCAAATCTCCTGATTGATGACAGTACATTTTATCTGAATAAAAGTTCTGCTACCTTCACAACTCCATTTGTAAAGAGTGAAGGGAAGTGGAGAGATATACTTATAACGGGATCAACTTCAAACGGATCAGCTATATCTGTTAAACTTCTGGGTAAAAAATCTTCCGGTGCTGTGGATACACTTCAGACGTACTCACCCGGCTCGGCGGCATATTCATTAGCTTCGGTTGACAATACAGTATATCCGGAACTGGGCATGGCAGCAACGCTGCAGGCGGGCAGTGACGGTTCATCACCAAAATTACAGCAGCTTGGACTGAGATATACACCGCTGCCGGAAATTGGTATTAACTACCAGGGGGTATATATTTCCCGTGATACGATGCAGTTCGGGGAAAACCAACAGCTGCGATTCACCGTAAGCAATGCGGGTGATGTGACCATTGATTCAGTGGGAATATTAGTGGAAGTTGCTTTTAATGACAATACATCTGATACGCTCAGTTCATTCGTAGCAAGGAATGTCTTGGCCGGTGAACGGAGAGCTTACACATTGGAATATTTTGGGTCAGCAGGTCCCCAGGCAAGGTCATTCCGTGTAACCATTGATCCGGATAATGCAGTAAAGGAGAAATACGAAGATAACAATAGTTATTCGGTTCCGTTTTACCTGAAAGCAGACACAACTGCGGCCTTTATGAAGATTACTGAGGGCGGGAAAGATTTCTATGACGGGGATTTACTGCCGGATAATCCGCAGTTCCTTATTGAACTGCATGATGCATCCTTGCTGCCGGTTAATGACCCAACCTTTATAAAAGTATATCTTAACGATAATCTTGTGCCTTATGCTCCCGGCATTCTGGAACCTTCCTACAGCACCACCAATCCTAAAATGAAGGTAGTATATACTCCTGCCCTTGAAGAAGGAACATATGAGCTGCGTGTGGAGGCAAAGGATGCGTTGGGTAATGCCGTTACGCAGGGTACAACCGAAAAAACGTTTGCTGTTTCAAATCAGCTGAGTATTGCTAACCTGTATAACTATCCGAATCCGGTTACCGGCAGCGGTACTCATTTTACCTTTGTATTGGCTCAGATTCCGGAAAAACTGGAACTGAATGTGTACACCATCGCCGGAAGATTGATTAAATCCATGAATATCCCTGCGGCAGAGTTAAAGACAGACTTTAACCGTATTTACTGGGATTCCAGGGATGAGGATGGTGACCTGATTGCCAATGGCATGTATCTTTATACTGTAAAAATTACCGGGGAAGGAAAAATTCAGAAACAAACAGGAAAACTAGCTGTCACCAGATAACCGATGTTGATGATAGTTTTTTTATTTTAGTGTATAAAATTTAATTTATTTGACCGGAGTGCCCGATGAAGAACCAATTTATTCTCGTAATCCTTTTAGGGATATTTACATTATCTGTCACAGCTCAGAATAAAGGAATTGTTACGGGAGGTGCAGGTGTAAATTTTATTGACGGAAAAGCGTTTTACTCACTCCGTCTTGCCCCGGAGCTTGCCTTAGGAAAAGTTGGACTGGGTCTTGATCTGAGGATAGATTTGGATTCCACCGGCAGCATCAGAAAAGAAAATTTTAATGATGCTTCAGATTTTCTTTCCATTATAAGATACGTCCGTTACGGCCAGAAGAAGGATCCTGTTTTTGTCAGTGTAGGTTCCCTTGATCATTATACACTTGGTCACGGCTCGCTGATTAATCAATATAACAACAGCCCCAGTATAGATAAGCGGAGCATCGGTCTTGCATTGGATCTTGATTTTGATAAGTTTGGGTTTGAGTCTATATACAGTGATTTCAGCCAGGGATCAGTTTTAGGTTTCCGCGGATATGCAAGGCCGTTGCAGTTTACTACTCTTGCTTCAATTCCGGTACTTGGTAAAATGGAAGTTGGTGCATCATTCGCTTCAGATTTTAATGAATATGCAGGAGTAACATCAGGATATATAGATCCTGCTGACGGAAAATTTGTGGTGCTGAATGACAGGAAAGAAACTCAGATGTTCGGCATTGACCTCGGTTTTCCAATTGTCAGAACATCCGTGTTAAATGTGGATTTATATGCTGACTATGCAAAAATTGTAGATTTTGGTGACGGTGCTTCATCAGGCGTGCTTGTTTCCTTATCCGGAATGGGACTGCTTACCGCAGATGTCAGATTTGAAAGAAGATGGATGAATGACCAGTTTATTCCTGCATATTTCAATTCATTGTATGAAATTGAAAGATTCCGTCTCTCAGGCGGCAGTGTTATCAGCAAAGTTAAGCAGCTTTCGGCAGTAACCACCTCTGACCGCGGCTCCTATGGAGTAGTCAGTGTAAAAGCAGCTAACCTGGTTGAAGTGGCAGGCAGCTATCAGCGTACCGATTTTGACCCGAACAGCGGTGTATTAAGTCTCCGCGCAGAGGTGACCAATGATCAGCTTCCGTTTACCCTGCGTGCAGGATATGATAAAGTGCGGATTGAAAAAGAAGCATCATTGTTTACCCTTGATGACCGTTCATATATGTTCAGCGAGTTGGGATATAAGCCGTATCCTTATCTGCTCGTATCTATGGTATATCACTGGACTTTTGAACCGGTGCGGGACAGCGGTGATAATATACTATCTTACAAGAGCCAAAAAAGAATTGAACCACGCGTCTCCTTTTTATTTCCTATGAATTTTTAGCCGGCAATGAAGCGGATTCTGGTTGTTGACGATGAACCAAACATGCGTCTTGGTTTAAAGGATAATCTTGAATTTGAGGGTTACGAGGTTGAAACAGCACAGGATGGACAGGAAGGATATGAAAAAGCCAAAGCAGGGGGCTTTGACTTATATATACTTGATGTCATGATGCCTAAGCTTTCCGGGTTTGATGTATGCAAAAAACTGCGTGCAGATAATATACAAACACCGGTGATATTCTTAACCGCCCGCGGTGATGAAATTGATAAAGTTGTTGGATTAGAAATTGGCGCGGATGATTATATCACTAAACCATTCGGTCTGCGGGAACTGCTTGCGCGGGTTAAGGTTATCCTCCGCCGAAGCGAAAACATCAATGACAAAAACAATGAACATGTAACTGTAGGAATGCTGAATGTTGACTTGATGGGATATACAGCATCCAACCACCGCGGCAAATCTGTTACACTTTCTCACAAAGAATTTGAAATTCTTAAATATCTGCTGGAAAATAAAAACAAGACAGTCTCCCGTGAAGACCTTCTGAATAATGTCTGGGGATATGAAGAGTCTCCCACCACCAGGACGGTAGATAACTTTATTGTAAAGCTGCGGCAAAAGATTGAAAAAGATCCCAATCATCCCTCTGTTATAATTACGGTGCATGGAACCGGATACAAACTTATCTTATGACTAATACTTTCACAAAGACTTTTCTGATGGGCTATGAATTATAAATCAGAATTTGAAGATTTTATGAAACTGCTTTCCACGGAAAGCGGAAAAATCATTAACAGCTATTTCAGAACCGGAGTAACAGTTGATGCAAAATCGGATGATTCGCCTGTTACTATAGCAGATAAAAAGTCTGAAGAGAAAATGCGCGAACTCATAGAAAAACATTTTCCTGAACATGGCATTCTCGGTGAGGAATTTGGCTCCCACAATGAAAATGCAGAGTGGGTCTGGGTGCTTGATCCTATTGACGGCACCAAAAGTTTTATCTGCGGCACTGTTACCTTTGGTACTTTAATCGCTCTGACCAGAAATGGTCAGCCGGTATTAGGTGTTATTAACCAGCCGGTGTTAGGTGAGTTTTTAATAGGGGATAACAACATTGCAGAGCTAAACGGGAAAAAGGTGCAGTTGAGGCAAAACTTTCCCTTGGAAAAATCGGTATTACTGACCACGGACCATAAGAATATTGCAAAATACAGGGATGCTGCTAAATTTGACCGCCTAATTGATGCAACGGGCTTATACCGAAACTGGGGAGATTGTTACGGTTATTATCTCCTGGCTACCGGTTATGCGGATATCATGGTTGACCCCATCATGCACCTTTGGGATACCATGGCGGTTGTCCCGGTTGTGCGGGGTGCGGGGGGCATCATTACAGATTTTGGCGGAGGAGATCCAATTGCAGGGGATAGCATTGTGGCAGCTGCCCCGGCCTTGCACAGCAGGGTCGTTTCCATTCTGAATTAAGTCCGGCACGTCTTCTTTCGTGAGTTTCCGAAAAATCGTATTTTCATGAGGAATTTAATTTTTTAAACTCCTGCGTCTGCTTTCCCTCTTTTATTAAACATATATATATGCGGATTGTTAAATTAGTTTAAATATCAGCATGTTTTCCTGCAAAAACTAAGATTTATACCTGCTGCTTTTGGAAGAAAATCGGTGCTGAAAACACCGGATTCATATGGTTTCTTTGCCTAAATTTCTTAAGTTTCATGAGTACAATAGAATTTTACAGGAGTATGAGTTATTATTACAGGAACAGTACGCAGCAGAGATTTGCCGTGAGCGTACGTTTATTGTACAAAAAATCCAATCGAATACACATCAAAACATAAACTACAGGAAATTTAAAGGAACTGATCATGTCAGAATATATTGATAAAATTATTGCGGAAGTAAAAGCTAAAAATCCCGCAGAACCGGAATTCCATCAGGCCGTAACTGAGGTTGTTGATTCATTAGAAGTCGTTTTAAAAATGCACCCGGAATACCGCTCAGCTAAAATATTAGAAAGAATGGTTGAACCGGAACGTGTTATTATTTTCAGAGTGCCTTGGATTGACGATCAGGGGGATGTTCAGGTAAACCGCGGATTCAGAATTCAGATGAACAGCGCAATCGGGCCTTACAAAGGAGGGTTGCGGTTTCACCCATCGGTTAATCTGGGTATATTAAAATTTTTAGCGTTTGAACAGGTTTTTAAGAATGCACTAACCACTCTGCCTATGGGCGGAGGAAAAGGCGGCTCCGATTTTGACCCAAAAGGAAAAAGTGATAACGAAGTCATGAGATTCTGCCAAAGCTTTATGACCGAATTATTCCGCCATATAGGAGCAAACACAGATGTTCCGGCTGGCGACATCGGCGTAGGCGGGAGAGAAGTCGGATATTTATTCGGACAGTATAAACGCCTTGCAAATGAATATACCGGAGTGATAACAGGCAAAGGCATAAACTGGGGCGGATCGCTTATCAGACCTGAAGCAACCGGATTTGGCGCTGTTTATTTTGCTCAGGAGATGCTCCGGACTAAGGGACATGAAATAGCCGGCAAAACCATTGCAGTTTCCGGTTTTGGAAACGTTGCCTGGGGTGCGGTAACTAAGATCAATGAACTTGGCGGCAAGGTTGTTACACTTTCCGGACCGGATGGTTTCATATATGATAAAGACGGCATAACCGGAGAAAAAGTTGACTTCATGCTTAAGATGCGGGCAAGTGCTAAGGACAGCGTAAAAGATTATGCTGATAAATTTGGCTGCGAGTTCCACGCAAACAAAAGACCATGGAGTGTTAAGGTTGATGTTGCATTCCCCTGCGCAACGCAGAACGAAATATTTGAGGCAGACGCAAAAGAGCTGCTGAAAAACGGATGTATCTGTATCTGCGAGGGTGCAAATATGCCAACCACACTTGAAGCGTATAAGGTAATTGCAGATGCTAAGATATTGTTTTCACCCGGCAAAGCATCAAACGCCGGCGGCGTGGCTACATCAGGCCTGGAAATGTCCCAGAACAGCATGAGACTGCCATGGTCCCGTGAAGAAGTTGACCGCAGACTGCAGGAAATCATGAAAAATATTCACGATACATGCGTTCAGACGGCTGAAAAATACGGCATACCCGGCAATTATGTTGATGGTGCCAATATTGCAGGATTCCTGAAAGTTGCCAACGCAATGATGGATCAGGGCGTAGTCTGACAGCACATTAATTTATTACAAGAGGATGCCCCGGCATCCTCTTTTTGTATATACTGAACACCGCGTATAAAGAGAGGCAGCAAAAAAGTAATGGAAAAATTTGATCAGATACAGCTTGAGGATATATATCAAAGCAGAATAAAGCGTTTCCAGAAACTGATGAAGTTCAAGGTGCGTGAAATTCTTTTGGTAAGCTCACTGTATGACAGTTACCTTTTTGAAGAAGATGGCCGCCTTTATGAATTAATCCGGGAAGAATACCAAACCCTTACCCTGAGTCATGCTCCGGAAATCACCAATGTTACCACAGGACGTGAAGCTCTTGAGATTATCGGTATGGAGCGGGAATTTGATCTCATCATTATTACCCTGCATATCGAGGATATGCACCCGGTCCGTTTTGCCGAAACACTCAAACGTTCCGGTTCAGATACACCGGTTGTCCTGCTTGCCTATGACAATAAGGAAAGAAAAGATTTAACTTCTGCGCATGATATATCCGTTTTTGAGAATATCTTTATCTGGAACGGGGACTACCGGCTGCTGATTGCCATTATAAAGACGGTTGAAGATAAGAGGAATGTTGAATCAGATACAAAAAATGTCGGTGTGCAGGTTATTATTCTTGTTGAGGACAATATAAAGTTCTATTCTTCATATCTGCCGCTTATATATCAGGAGATTTTCCGGCAGTCGCAGCGTCTTATATCCGAAGGTATTAACCTTACCCACCGCTATCTCCGTATGCGTGCCCGCCCGAAGATTCTTCTCTGTACAAACTATGAAGAAGCTTGGGCTATGTACACCAAGTATCAGGAGTATATACTGGGTATTATTACTGATAACAATTTCCGGAGAGAGGGGAAACGTGATCCGGAAGCAGGTATTAAGTTTGCCAGAACGGTGAAGGCGGAGCACCCGGATATATCAATACTTGTTCAATCCAGTACCAATGATTTTGAACAATCCGCGTATCAAATCGGGGCTGCATTTTTATTAAAGGGTTCAACAAGGTTGCTGCACGATTTAACCGAGTTTATGCTGCAAAATTTCGGGTTTGGTGATTTTGTTTTTAAGAACAAAGATGGGCAGCAGGTTGCACGTGCGAGTAACCTTAAGCAGATGGAAGAAGTTCTGGAAATTGTACAGGATGATTCCCTTAAGTTTCATGCGGAACGAAATCATTTTTCCAACTGGCTGAAGGCGCGGACAGAGTTTTGGCTGGCAAATAAACTGCGTCCGATAAAGATGTCTGATTTTTCCTCCGTGCAGGAACTCCGCACACAGTTGATTGATACTATCCGTGTATATCGGGAAATAAGGCAAAGAGGAATTATAACTGATTTTTCCCGTGAAAGTTTTAACGCTAAAAACAGTTTTGCGAGAATCGGCAGCGGATCATTAGGCGGAAAGGCACGCGGTCTCGGATTCATTAACAATCTTATCAATAATCATCACATCAGAAATAAATTTGAAGGGGTTGAACTGATTGTTCCTTCTGCTGTTGTTATCGCAACGGATACTTTTGATGCTTTCCTGCAGTTGAATGACCTGGAATACTTTGCCCATAATGAGCCGGATGACAAAAAAATTGTGCACAGATTTTTGGAGGCACAAAATTTCCCCGTGGAGATACTGGAAAAGCTGAGAGAGTTTTTAACGGTCATGCATTCTCCTTTAGCAGTGCGCTCTTCCAGTCTTCTGGAAGATTCACAATTTCAGCCGTTTGCGGGTGTATATGAAACCTGCCTTATACCAAACAACGCCCCATCGTTGGAAGAGAGACTGAAAGAACTTTTAACCGCGATTAAATATGTATATGCATCAACATTTTTCCGTTCAACAAAGGATTATCTGAAAGCAACATCATACCGGCTGGAAGAAGAGAAGATGGCGGTTATCGTACAGCGACTGGTGGGAGCAAAGTATGGCGAGAGGTTTTATCCGGACTTTGCCGGTGTTGCCAAGTCCTATAATTTTTATCCGATAGCTCCGCAGACAAGCGAAGATGGTATTGCAGATGTTGCGCTTGGTTTGGGTAAGTGGGTTGTTGAAGGTTTTAATTCCGTCAGGTTTTGCCCCAGTTACCCGAAACATCTGCTGCAATTTTTTTCTGCTAAGGATACGATAAAAACAGCACAGCAGGATTTTTTTGTACTTAATCTGAATTCTGGCAGGTCAATTTCCGGGGAATCGAAACCGGATGTCTTTATTGACCGCATTGGAATAGAACACGCCGAGGACGACGGCACATTATATACGGTCGGTTCAACATATTCACCGGAGAATGATGCTGTATATGACGGCCTCTCGCGTCAGGGGCAACGGATTGTCACTATGGCTCCGATACTGAAGCACAAAGTATTCCCGCTGCCGGATATATTAAATCTGCTCCTTTCCATGGGAGTATGGGGCATGGGTACTCAGATAGAAATTGAGTTTGCAGTAAATCTGAATACAGGAAAGGGGAATCCGGCTGAGTTTGCAATGCTGCAAATGCGCCCTTTGGTGGTGAGCAGTGAGTCGGAAGAACTAAAAATGGATGAAATTGAGCGGAATGAAATGATTGCATACTCCGAACAAGTACTTGGAAATGGCATACTCCTGGATATACATGATGTTATATATGTGGACGTGGAAACATTTGAACGTTCCAAAAGCAGGGAAGCAGCCGCGGAAGTAAGCGAATTCAATGCAGCACTGGTGAGGGAAAGGAAGCCATATGTTTTAATTGGTGTGGGAAGATGGGGCAGCATGGATGACTGGTTGGGCATACCTGTTACCTGGGATCAGATTGCAGGTGCTGCTGTTATAGTAGAATCAGGTTTTAAGGATTTTGTTGTGACTCCT
>CAYYJL010000033.1:10222-11678 GCA_964472245.1 uncultured Ignavibacteriaceae bacterium
TCACAGGGTTCTCACTTTTTCCAGAATATCACGTCATTCCGAATCGGATATTTTACCATCCCTTATGATTCGCCAAACGGATTAATTGATTGGGAGTGGCTCCGCTCCATACCACCTCATGCTGAAAAAACTTTCACCAAGCATCTCCGTTTTGAAAATCCTATCGAGGTTAAGCTGAACGGGCACAAAAATATAGGTGTGATTATCAAGCCGGAACAAAAATAAGCAGGGCAGCTGGTTTATATTGTATATCCGAGTGATATATATGCAGCGTAGAAACCCGGTGTGGTATTTAACAGTGTTACGGCAGCTGAAGCACCGGCTGATATAAAAAATGATCCGTGATAATTATTTGCAGAGCTCAGATAGAATCCGGCAGATATCTTAAGTAAAATACCGGGGGAGTACTGAGAATTATCCGGCAGCGTCCTATCCTGAAGAAATACGATTCCCAGACCTTCTTTCAGGAAAAAAGTTGGTGTCAGGTTTTGTTCAATAAGGGCGGTCAGGTGCGGACCATGGATATAACCGTAGTATTTACCGGTACGAATTTCAGGAAGCAGAATATCCAGGTTTCTGGTGTACATATAGCCGGCTTCCAAAAGAAAATCATTTCTTCCGGCGATTCTAAAAGCTGCATGTGCGCCCCAGAGATATCCTTTAATAGCCGGTGTATTTGCGGAAAATGATGAAGCACCGGCATCCATTTGCAGGGAGTGCAGCTGCACCTGTGCTTCAGTATCCGGGAAGGCAGCTCCTATAGCAATAACCAACCGGAAAATAGTTATCAATGTTATCACCTGTTTCATACCGCAATTTATAAGAAATACTTTATTTTTGCAGTATAGTAAATCTTACACAGAATTTTATGCGCATACTGATTTTCCTTTTTATACTGATAAATTTTATTTTTGCACAAAATGCTCCCTATGTCCTTCTCATTTCACTGGATGGCTACAAATGGGACTTCATGGGCAATGGTCACAGCCCTGTATTGGATTCACTCGCTGAAAGCGGTGTAAAGGCGTTATCTCTGCAGCCGGTTTACCCTTCCAAAACTTTCCCCAATCATTACAGCATTGTTACAGGTATGTATGCGGAAAACCATGGTCTGCTGGCCAATAGTTTTGGAGTGCCCTACAACAAGAAGTATTTTGCACTGCGTGATACAGTTGAAGTGAGGAATGGTTTCTGGTATTGGGGTGAACCAATCTGGCAGACTCTGGAAAAAAATGGAATTACTGCTGCCAGTTATTTTTGGCCCGGCTCTGATATGAAGGATGAAGGGAGGCACCCGACGTATAATAAAAAATATGATCACTACTTTCCGTATAAATCCAGAGTTGATTCTGTAATTGCATGGCTCAGATTGCCGCACCAAATAAGGCCTAAGTTTATAACCATGTATTTTGATAAAGTTGATACCGATGCACATAAATATGGCCCGGATGCACCG
>CAYYJL010000034.1:0-5833 GCA_964472245.1 uncultured Ignavibacteriaceae bacterium
TTAACAACAGGATAAGAGGATGAGAAAAAATATTAAAATTGCAAGCGGTCAGGGTTTTTGGGGTGACCTGGTTGATGCACCTGTTTATCAGGTTTTTGAAGGAGAAATTGATTATCTGGTGATGGATTACCTGGCTGAGGTTACAATGTCCATTCTCAAAAAGCAGCAGATGAGGGACCCTAAACTGGGCTATGCAAAGGATATACCTGCCTTGATGAAGCGGATTTTACCTGAGTGTAAAAAGAGGGGGATTAAAATTATTACTAACGGCGGCGGAGTAAATCCGGTTGGATGTGCAGAGGCAGTACTGCAAACGGCAAAAGAACTTGGGGTATCCGTTAAAGTGGCAGTGGTGACCGGTGACGATTTGCTTGACAGACTTGATGAGTTGATCGCAAAAGGATCAACGCTTAATAATATGGAATCGGGTGAAAGTATTGTCGGTGTAAAAGATAAATTACTTTCCGCGAATACCTACTTTGGTGCATTTCCGATAGTAGAAGGATTACAGGCAGGGGCAGACGTAGTCATAACAGGAAGAACAACCGATACCGGCTTAACGCTTGCGCCGATGATATATGAATTCGGATGGAAGAAGGATGAATTTGATAAATTATCCGCCGGAACAATTGCAGGGCACATATTAGAGTGCGGAATGCAGGCATCAGGTGGTAATTTTCTTGGAGATTGGGAATCGGTGCAGAATTTTGAGAAGCCGGGTTTCCCGATATGTGAAGCGTATCCGGACGGAACATTTGTCATCACCAAGCATCCCAATCTTGGCGGCAAGGTATCGGTCGCCACCGTTTCAGAACAGCTTCTCTATGAAATTGGTGACCCCAAACAGTATATAACGCCGGATTGTGTGGCTGATTTTACCTCAATCAAACTTGAACAGGAAGGGCCTGACAGGGTAAAGGTTCATTCTATTACCGGTGCTGCCGATACACCATTTTACAAAGTTTCCTGTGCTTATGCCGACGGATATATATCGTTTGGTTCGCTGACCTATTCCTGGCCGCAGGCACTGACAAAAGCAAAAAAGGCAGAGGAGATTTTGAGGGGGAGATTAAAAAATCTTGGATTATCGTTTGATGAGTTCCGTGCTGAATATGTTGGGTACAATGCGTGTCATGGACCTTTGGCAGAACAATTGGATGAGGATAATATCAATGAGATAACTATGCGGGTTGGGGTAAGAGGGAGAGATTATAAAGCATTGGAGAGATTCGGGATGGAGATAGCTCCATTGATATTAACCGGCCCCCCGGCTGTAACAGGTTTTTCCGGAGGGAGGCCTAAACCACAGGAAGTTGTTGCTTACTGGCCGGCACTCATCAAAAAGGAGGATGTTATTCCGCAGGTGAAAATTATGGAGGTGCAGTCATGAAAGTAAGATTATTATCATTCTGCCATGGCAGGAGCGGCGATAAAGGAGATGCTGCAAATGTTGGCATCATTGCTTATAACAAAGATGGATATGAGTATATTGCAAACCTCTTGTCAGAAAAATTTGTAAAAGAGTATTACACGGATATCTGCCAAGGCAGCGTGGAACGGTACGAACTGCCGAATATATACGCCTTGAATTTTATCCTGAATAAAACTCTGGGCGGCGGCGGGACTGTCTCCCTGAAACTTGATGCGCAGGGCAAAACACTTGCAGCAGCACTTCTTAAACTTCAGGTTGAAGTGACAGAAGAACAACTCAAGAAATTTACTATTGGAAAAGAATAAAAACGAAAGAATAAAAAATGTACGAAGAAGAAGTAAGACAATTAAAAGAACTCAAAGGAAGAATCAACAATCTACGAGGTTTTCTTTGACTTAGATGTCAAAGAAAATAAAATACAGGAGCTTCAGGCAAAAAGTATGGAAGACTCCTTTTGGAATGACCAGAAAAAAGCACAGCAGATCCTCCAATCCGTAAAGCAGATGCAGGAATGGGTGGATGCCTGGCGTGTTATATATACCTCCTCTGTTAACGTTTCAGAAATAATCGAACTTGCAGAATCAGAGAAAGATGAGTCTTTTAAGGAGGATATACGGAATGAGATGTCCCGGCTTAAGGTGGATCTGGAAGCATTGGAGTTCAAGAATATGCTCTCCGGAAAAAATGACAACAAAAACTGCATTTTAACCATTAATGCAGGTGCCGGCGGAACTGAGGCGCAGGATTGGGCTGATATGCTGCTGCGCATGTATCTGCGGTATTGTGAATTAAAAGGATTCAGAGCAGAAATTGAAGAAATTCTTGACGGTGACGGAGCAGGTATTAAAAATGCCACGCTTTCCATATCGGGAGAATTCGCTTATGGCTATTTAAAAGCGGAAAGCGGCGTGCACCGGCTTGTACGGATATCACCGTTTGATTCTAACAAGCGCCGGCATACGTCGTTTGCTTCCATCTTTGCAATACCGGAAATTGATGACGAGATTGAGATTGAAATAAATCCCGCAGATTTAAGGATTGACACCTATCGTTCGGGAGGCAAGGGCGGTCAGAATGTAAACAAGGTGGAAACCGCTGTGAGAATTACACATATTCCAACCAATACTGTGGCCGCATGTCAAAGCCAGCGTTCGCAGGGGCAGAATAAAGAAACTGCAATGAAGATGTTAAAATCTAAATTGTACGCGCAGGAACTTGCAAAACTGGAAGCTGAAAAAGATGAAGTTGAAAAAGGTAAAATGAAGATTGAGTGGGGCTCACAAATCCGCTCATATGTTTTTCATCCTTACAATCTGGTTAAGGATCACCGGACAGAAGAAGAAACCTCTGATGTCCAAGCGGTGATGGATGGTGAGATTGACAGGTTTGTGAAAGCGTTTCTTTTATATATGTCCGGCAACTTACATAAGGGTAACTGATGAAATTTGCAACCGAGTATCTCTGGTTTTATACTAAAAAGCGGCGTGAATATATAAACATAACCGGTGAAGTTGAAAAACTGCTGCAGAAAAGCGATATTAAAGAGGGTATGATCCTTGTTTCAGCAATGCATATTACAGCCGGAGTATATGTGAATGATGCTGAAGATGGATTAATTCAGGATATAGACGAATGGCTGGAGCATCTGGCTCCGTTTAAGTCAAATTACCGTCATCATAAAACCGGGGAAGATAACGGTGACGCTCATCTGAAAAGCTTATTGGTTCACCATGAAGTTATAATCCCGGTTACAGAGGGGAAACTTGATCTGGGTCCGTGGCAGCAGGTGTATTACGCAGAGTTTGACGGCATGAGAAAGAAACGGGTTCTCATTAAGGCAATGGGAGAATAATAAATTTTCCGAAACTGCTTAAACTGCTAACAGTTTTTCAGCTGCGTTAATCAATACATCATCATTTTTTGCAAAGCAGACACGGATTTTTCCTGTCTGCTTTCGATTTATATAAAAGGGGGATAGGGGAATCACCGCAATTCCATGCTCCCTTACAAGTTTTTCAGCGAATTCCACATCATTCATTTTGGATATGCCGGTGTAATCTAGCTGCTGAAAATAGGTCCCCTCGGCAGGTACAAACCTGAATTTTGAACCAGCCAGTTTATGATTGAATAAATCTCGTTTGCTTTCATAAAAGGGGGATAAACTTCTTGTATGTTCATCGTTGCTTAAGAAGTCGGCATAAGCGTACTGAATAGGTGTATTAACGGAAAATACCACAAACTGGTGAATCTTGCGGATAAGTTTTGTCAAATGAGGCGGGGCAAGTATATATCCGATTTTCCATCCGGTAGTATGATATGATTTCCCAAAGGAAGAAATGATGATTGACTTTGGCTTCAAACCGTTATGATTCGAGAAAGAGTAATGTTCTTTACCGCCGAAAATTATATTTTCATAAACATCGTCGCAGATGAACAATAGATTGGGAAACTTTTGTGAAAGGACGGCGAAGCGTTCGCGATCCGATTCACTCATAACGAATCCCGCCGGATTGTGAGGGGAGTTAATCAGCACGAATCTTGTTTTATCATTAACCTTTGCTTCAATTTCATCCCATGGGAAGCCGGATGCATCTAAATCCAATGAAACAGGCACCGGAATTCCGCCGCTGAGTATTATTGCAGGGAGATAGCTGTCATATGCCGGTTCAAAAATAATACATTCATCTCCCGGGGAAGTGACAGCAGTAATAACTGTATACAATGCCTGTGTAGCACCTGCTGTGACCGTTATTTCCGTATTGTGGTCGTAATGGCTGCCGTACATCCGTTCTGTTTTTCGCATAATTGCCTCGCGTAAGACGGGAGTCCCGGGCATTGGTGCGTATTGGTTCATGCCTTTTTGTATATAATGATGAACCAAATCCTTCAGTTCTGCCGGGCATTCAAAGTCAGGAAAGCCCTGGGAAACATTCAAAGCATTGTGTTTAACCGCAAGTCCGGTCATGGTCGCAAAAATACTTTCACCATGATTCGGGAGTTTGTCGGTTATCATCGTTGCATCATTTTTCATATTTTTTTAATTCTTCCTGCAGAGATTTTTTCAGCTTTGCAACAACAAGGTTATATGAGTCATCAATCAGCGAGATAATCAAATCACGCGGGAGTCCGGAATTGAGGTAAACAGAATTCCACATTTTCTTATCCATATGATAGCCCGGTTGAATATGCTCGTACCGCTCGCGCAGTTCCATCGCATACTCCGGATCGCACTTAAGATTTACAAAATGCGGAAGGTCTAAAGAAGCGATACAGAAAATCTTACCCATCACTTTATATACGGGACTGACCTCATCAAAAGGGGTTGATTCGGTTGTCCCGGGTTTGCTGAGGCAGTATTCTCTTACATCTTCGATATTCACTTTTTTGCGGCCGGCATTTTGTAGAAATTATTCGGGATGATTTTATCAGGAATTGTAACATCACCGAGGAGGACAGAATCTACCTGTCCTTTAACATTAAATGTATAGGTGAGTGTTTTGTCTCCTTTTTTCCAGACTGAAGCATTATCATATTTTTCAATTTTACTGCCGTCTGTATCAACGACGGTAAGTTTCACAGGGACGGGCAGATTGCCTTCCCGTTCAACCACTACGGTAAGTTTTTTATTTTTTAAATCAACTTTTTTGAGGGCAAGTTCTGCATACCCTGATTCAAAAAACCACGGTTTCCAAAACCAGCTTAAATCCATACCGGTTGATGCATTAAATGAATAGAAAAAATCACCTGGCAGGGGATGTTTTCCGTTCCAGGTTTTAATATAGTTCTGCAGTGCAGTAAGAAATAATTTTTCTCCCAAGGCATCGCGAAGGAACCAGTAAGCCATGCCCGGACGTGTATATGCGTGAGTTCTGTATGAGCTGCCGAATAATTGCATGGATGGTATATATAATGGAATTTCGAACTCGGTTCCCGCTACTGTTCCGAATCCTTTTGCATTGCGGTTTACCGGGTCAGAATCTTCAATAACTTTGCGCTGAGAGAGAAATGGAAGCATGACTGCCCATCCCTCATCCATCCAGGCGTATCTTTTTTCATTAATGCCCATGTAAAAAGGAAAATACATATGGGTGATTTCATGAATCGTGACACCATATGTACCTGCGCGGGTGGATGCGGAGCCATTATTAACAATCATCGGAAATTCCATCCCCCCCTGTCCGTTGAATACAGTGAGTGCCGGATAGGGAAATGGTACACCGGGTAATTCATGTGATAGGTAGGAAATTGCAATTCTTGCAAATTCAGCAACTTCAACAAAATCTTTAGAACTTGATTTATATGCGGCATTAACTGATGTTCTTCTCATGGTGCTGCTGTCAACAACAACGGAACTCCTGTCCCATAAATAATGGTCACTCAGTGAAAAGGCAAAATCAGGCA
>CAYYJL010000034.1:5843-7062 GCA_964472245.1 uncultured Ignavibacteriaceae bacterium
GCTGCGAATTTCCATGAAGTTCTGCCATTATTCCCTCTGAATGTATACCCGTTTTGAGCTGCGGTGCTGTCTATAAGAGTCGTTATCTTATCTGAAGATTCTGCTTCGGTATATTTTTTCAGAAATTCATCTGTAAAAATTTCTCCCGGATTTTGTAAAACTCCTGTTGCCCAAGCAGCAAAGGAAGAGGGTAAATTTATTGTGACATTAAAATCATTGAAATCATTATAATACTCCTGATTGCCGAGATACGGTAATTTATCCCAGCCGAATACATCGTCATATACTGCAATTTGTGGGTACCAATAAGCAACAAAGAATGAGGTCGGGTCGTATATACCCATTCTGATACGGGTTACCTTTGGCAATGGGTATGACCACTCAGTTTCCAATTTGAGGGACTGTCCGGGGAGGAGCTGATCTTTTAACTTTATGGTTAGAACAGTGCTTCCGGAATTCCTGCCTCTTCCGCGGCCCTCTTCCGGGTAATGATCTCTGCCGTTAATTAATAATTTAGTCAGATTTACCCCATCATGTATATCCTGATCATCAATACCGATGTTTCTTTCAGCTCCCTTTTTATAAAGATTAGGATATAATCGGATAACCAGTTCAGTTAATGTATCCGGACTGTTATTCGTGTATAGTACTTCAGCACTGCCAAAGAGACTATCTGAGGGCGGCGTCAATTTGACATTAATATCGTAAACAGATTTGTTCTGCCAGTATTTTGAACCCGGAATTCCTTGAAGAGTCCGTGTTCCGGACTTTACAGCATCAGAAACTTCAAGGGGCATGTATAAGGATTGCGAATGGATGTTTACAACGAAAAACAGATAAAGGAGTAAAAACTTATTCATTTTGCCGTAATAGTTTATTGATTAACGGTAAAAATAAACAAATTAGATTTTATGCAATAATCAAAAATTCAAGCGGATACATAATGAAGATATGATACTAAAAAAAAGCCGCACAGTGTTGATACTGTGCGGCTGTGTATATCAAGTTATCGGGAAGAAAATGATTGGATTTTGTTCAGATAATGAGCGACCATGAATCCGGTTTTATTTCCCTGAGCTGAATAAAGCAGTGCCAGTTCCTGAAAGGTAAACATCACGCCGCTTTTTAACCGTGCCAGTTCCTCAAAGGCAACAATTGCCTGCGAGAATAGTTGCTTTTCTTTTAACAGGTAACCGGTCAGGATAAGATAAGTGCTCTT
>CAYYJL010000034.1:7072-11678 GCA_964472245.1 uncultured Ignavibacteriaceae bacterium
TCTTATCTATCTTTCCTGATTTATAACTGTTTTCATAGCCGGCGAGCTGAAGATTAATACTGTTGCTTCGCTCTGCATCAAACAGGGTAAACTGATTCTGTATCCTGGTAATATCAACTTTTTCCGGTGCTTTGGCCTTTGGAAAGATATCCCAGCTGAATTCCTGCATTTCATCACCTAGCACCATTTTGAGTTCAGGCACCTGTACCATATTAAGCATCAAACTTCTGCCTTTGAGTTCTTTTCTGAGGATTACTTCCTCATCCAGATTCATTACGATAAGGACATAGTCTCTTTCTTCAGGGGTGTTGGTATTATCCGTAGAATCAATCCAGCCGAAATAAGGATTTTCCGTACTGATAAAACCTAGAGGGAATACTCCATGAACGCCTTCACCGCGGTAACCGGCAGGAGTTAAAGAGGCAATTTCGTTTTTGCGGAGATTATTAAATGAGGAGTTTGTTTTTAAGCTGACATCCGTATCTGTGATGGATCTGGTCGTGTTGCCGCTTGTTTTTTTACTGTCTGCCGAGGTTTTACCTACGAGCAGTTCCTCAGAAGGGTTCACAACCACAACTGTACCGTCCATGAAATATACGGTCACTTTTCCATTTTTTGAAGCAATAAGCAGGTCATCAGCACTCAATTCGGTTCCCAGAGTGACGGCTTCCTTTTTATCAGAGCCGCTTCTGTAGAGCGATGCTTCTCCTTCAATCCCTGTAACCAATGCTGCGGTAGAGGATTGGAGGATCGGCAGGAAGTTGAGTAAACATCCTGCCAAAACTAATAGTGTGATTATCCTGAATTTTTTCATTTCAAATATCCTTATTGAATTCTGTAAATGCCGATTCCTTTTACCTTGCCGTCAAGTACCCAGAACGCAATACCAAGATTCTGGTAATTGTAAACTAAGTAACCGCCTTCGGTGAGAACCTGAATCGGTCTGCCAAACTTTTTCACTACATCTTCTACTGAGGAACCGACGTTAATGTTCCCGACAGATTCCAATCCTTTTTTCACTGCGTCAAAAATAAGGACATATTCAACTTTGCCTGCACCATCAAAACCGACAGTAATCTTTGGACTGTAGTATTCCCAAACAACACCCGTCTTATCCTGAGATTTATTATCAGGGGACTCAAGACTGTTTTTAACTGCTGTCATATCATCGTTAAGAGATACACCGGCTAAGTTTAAGTTATTGGTAGAATAGACTGTTTTATCTTTTGGGGTCTGGTCATTTTTAGTAATCGTAGGTGCAGTACCGGTCTTGAGCGCTTCCAGGTTCTGACGTGCGATATCAGCGTAAGAACCTTCTGGCATTAGAACCAATACGCGCTGCCATGCCTGAATAGCCAGGTCATTCTGTTTGTTCCATTGATAGACCCATGCTAAGTTATAATAGCCCTGCGGATTTTGATTATCAATCTGAATTGCATTATTAAATGACTTAATCGCACTGGTATAATTATTTTGTTCTACGTAAAGGAATCCCTGCGTGATATGCGCTTCAAACAAATCCGCATCATACTTTAACGCAAGGTCGATATTTGTTTTGGCTTTTGTATAGTCTTTGGTAAAGACATTTATCAAAGCAAGGTTCACATACGGCTGGGCATATTTGGGATCAAGTTTAATTGCATTTTGGATATTTTCTGCCGCCACAGCAAAATCCCTGCTTTGGAAAGTGTAATTACCCCGCACAGGTTTATCAAAATTATCACCAAAGAGTGAGACCTTACTGAGCGAAGCACTCACCCACAAATCCAACGTTACATTTTTTTCTGCGACCGTATTGATGATCTGAGCAACGGCCATATTATTGTAGGCTTCTTTATAGTTTGGATACTTATCCAGGAATTTACCAAATGCTTCTGCTGCTTCCGCATAGTTGCCCATGGAGATATATAACAGGCCATAATCAAAATGCTTTGCATATTCATAGTAGGTACCGATGTTGATAAATGCCTGAACTACGCGCTGGGTAAAATTAGGATGATCTGAATAATCCACATAAAGCGGGGGATATTCATAACCGAGGTTGGTCATTTTATTAAACCAGTTAACGCTGCCGAGCGGAGAGTAACCGGCACGGATGGCGTATAATATACCATATTTATCAGCTTCATACTCCTGCTCACGGGTAAATGCCTTCATTTTGGTATCGTCGTTGTGGGTAATATTAAAGCGGTTTTTGTACTGCTCAGCTTCTTCTGAGTGCTTTAATAACACGTGGGAAATTTCATGAGCGATAACAAAGGCAAGCTCATTTTCTGAAGCAGTCGTTTTGAAGAGACCTTTCAGAACATACATGCTTCCGTTGCCAAAAGCAAAAGCATTGGGTTCATCATTATCAATTAACTTAATGGTAAGTTTAAAATCTTTTGTATATATATAATTCTGAAGCTTTTTGGCAATATCATCAATGGTCTTTGCCTCTTTTGTTCCGGTAATGATTTTGCCGAATTCTTTTTCGACATATTTATCCAGATCATTCCAGTTAAACTCTTCCTTCTTTTGAGCAAATATTGCAGTAGAAAGCAATAAGAGCAGAAATATCTGTGTCTTTGTTATTTTAATTAATGCTGTTAACATTAGGTCTCCAATGAAAAATGATAATTAATTGTAATAGTTGTTATATACCGGGAAAGGCACAAAAGTTCCAGAACCGTTAAAAGCAGAATCCGGGCAGGATTCAGGTTAAAAGTGACTGCCTTTTTTCTTCAAGCAGCGCAGTCAGCTGTCCGCCCAGTCCGGATTTTCCGGCATCAATCTGGTCTAAATATTTTTTTAACTGCGGGTCAAACGGGTAAATCCGGCGGATTTCTTTTGTGATCTTGGCGGTAGTGCCGTCATCAGTATCAAGCTCTCTGATAATGGATTCAATTTCAGTATAGGTGACAAGCCGTGTTTCTTTCAGAATGGCATTTTGGGCAATGTACAATTCATCGTAAGAGCGTTTAACGTCATCCAGCTGTTTTTTAAGCTCATCCTGGAGGAGGGCATTTTCTATGGCGATGCCTGTGTTTGCAGCCATAGCCGAAAGGAAGTTCTGATCTTCCCGGTTAAAATCGCCTTCTTTCTTATTCAGAATCTGAAATACACCAATGACTTCATCTGAAAAGTTTTTCATCGGGAGGCAGAGTATATTCCGGGTGACAAATCCGGTTTTGACATCAAAATCTTTATTGAATTTTGGATGAGAGTACGGATCATCAATAATTTGTACCTGACCGGACATGGCAACTTCCCCGGCAATTCCCTTATCCATCGGGAAGCGGATTTCTGAGGATTCAAGTCCGATACCTGAGCGGGACCACAATTCCTGCCGGTCTCTATCCAAAATGAACAAGGTTGCTCTTTCAGCATTAAGAGCATCTGCTGCCAATACAATAATTCTGTGCAGCAGTTCGTCAAAATTCTTGATTGAATTTAAACTTCTGGAAATCTCAAGCAAAACAGATAACTTTTTCCCCTCATAACTTGCATCTGTAGTTGTTTTTTGCTCTACAACAGATTCGGCTGCTGCAATTTCAAGAGCTTGTTCTGCAGGAATAAAGCCGGGGAGAAGCGAATTAATTGATGCCTGCAGTTTTTCAATCGAAAGCGGTTTGAGGATGAAATCAGCAATTTTATCCCCAAAAACAATATCTTTTGTATCGTAGAAGAACTGAGAAACCACAAAGATTGGCGTGCCGTTTGCCATTCCGTGAACCTGATCAATAAAATCAATTTCTGACATCACCGGCTGCATAATTTCTACTATGATCAAATCGTAGTTTTGCTCTATGAGTCCGGCAAGAGAAGTTTTATTCTTCTCCTTGAACATAACCTTAGAACCATAGGCATTACCTACCCCCATGTACATGCTTTGTGTTTCCCGGTTATCCGAAAAGACAGCTAATAGACTTAGACCTGACATAATTAAAAACTTCCTGTTATTGGATATGGTAATTTAAAGGTATTACACAGTTATTCAAAAAAAAGCAAAAAATTGCTTACTCTTTCGCTTCGAGCAGATAATTCCAGTAGAGCGGCTGATTTTTCAGCTTTTTATTGAACCAGCTGATAATCAGTTCCGTCCAGAATTTCCGTTTGTCGTGCTCAAGTATATGATGATCTTGTTTATCAATTTCAATCAATTCCACCTCTTTTCCTAATAATTTCAGGGCTGTGTAAAACTGCATACTTTCTCCCGGCGGGACATTAGTGTCAGAATTCCCATGGAGCAGTAGGAGCGGTGTGGTTACCTTATCGGCGTGGAAAATAGGGCTGAGATCCACATATATATCTTTTCTGTTCCATGGATAACTGCCGGCAGTTGCCATAGCGGAATAGAGATAACCCCAATAACCAATCCCCCAATAGGATGGCAGGTTACTGATACCTGCGTGGGATACGGCAGCTGCGAACCGGTTGGTTTTGGTCAACAAGGTCATCGTCATAAATCCGCCGTAGGAAGCGCCTATGCAGCCAAGTTTTGATGAGTCAACCGCAGGGTTTTTTTTTATCAATTCATTGGCAGCATTAATAATTTCGTCTGAAGAGGTTTTTCCCCAGTCGTTTACATGAAGTGCCGAAAACTTTTGTCCGTATCCTGTGGCAC
>CAYYJL010000035.1:0-11631 GCA_964472245.1 uncultured Ignavibacteriaceae bacterium
AGGGGTAATTACTCATCATTTCACTGACCAGTTCTCCCAGGCCCTTCTTTTCTTCTGAAATCAGCTGTAGCACCAGCAGAAAGGGAATCACGCCGCTATCCGAGTATGCATTATCCCGGAAGTAGTGATGTGCGGACATCTCACCGCCGTATATAGAGTTAACTTCACGCATTTTTTCTTTGATAAAGGCGTGTCCGCTTTTGGATTGAACAGTTTGTCCGCCGGCAGCTTTTACCACTTCTTCTGTATTCCAGGTGAGCCGCGGGTCGTGGATAATTTTTTCACCCGGGTTAGTTTTGAGGATTGACTTAGCAAGCAATCCCACTATATAATATCCTTCAATAAAGTTGCCTTTACCGTCAAAGAAGAAGCAGCGGTCATAGTCGCCATCCCATGCAACGCCTAAATCTGCATTGTGCTCTTTAATCGCGTTGATAGTTGGCACTCTGTTTGCTTCGTACATCGGATTCGGCACTCCGTTCGGGAAAGAGGAATCCGGATTATTAAAGAGCTTAATCATAGTTACCGGAAGAATCGGCTCCAGGCGGTCAAGGATAGGCCCAACACAACCGTTGCCGGCATTAACAACAACTTTACAGGGAGTTACTTTTTTCAGATCATAAAACCTGTTCAAATTTTCCATGAATGCATCGGTTATATCCTGCTGTATATACTTGCCCGGACTGGCTGATTTTGAAGGAAGATTTCCGGCTAGAATCATTTTTTCCATTTCGCTGAGACCTGAATCATAACTGACCGGAACGGAACTCCGTTTCACAAATTTCATCCCGTTGTATTCTGGCGGGTTATGGCTGGCTGTAATCATGATACCGCCGTCAAGCCCCAAATGGCTGGTGCCGAAGTATATCATTTCAGTACCGCAGAGACCAATGTCAGTTACATCGGCACCGCTGTCGCGTAAGCCGTTGGAAAGTGCTTCGGATAATTCTTCGGAAGATACACGCACATCGTGTCCGATAACGACACTTTTAGCTCCGGTGAGTTTTACAAATGCCTGGCCGATTTTGTAAGCTAAGTCAGGGTTTAACTCTGAGGGTACTTTCCCTCTGATATCATACGCTTTAAAACAGGGTATTTTTTCCATAGTGGTTTCAGTTACATAATTTTATGAATGGATAATGATAAAATATCAATTGGGGGGGAGGTGTGCAAAGCAGGGGAGAAAAATGAGTCCGGCAAAAAATAAAAAAGCCGCCTTTTGAGGGGCGGCTTTGATGAGAACTAAATCAATTTTAATTATTTAGTACGGACAAATTCAATTCTTCTGTTTTTAGCTCTTCCTTCAGCTGTACCATTGCTGGCAATTGGTTTATCCGGACCGAATCCTTTAGTAGTGATTCTGGATTTATCAATACCCTTATTCACAAGCCATGCCTTAACTGATTCGGCGCGTGCAAGTGAAAGTTCCTGATTCTTAGTTTTGTTACCCTGGCTGTCGGTATGTCCTTGAATTTCCACGGCCATATCTTCATTAATCAGCAGGGTGTTATATGCTTCCATTAATATTTCTTCTGAAGCCAGGAGAATTTCCGCACTGCCGGTATTAAAGAGAATTCCTTCCAAAACAATTGCCTGGCCAACTTCAGATTTAATGGTTTTAACATCATCATTCTTATCGTTCGGATTGGTACCGCGGGCAACTTCAACATCGTCATTTACAGTACCACCGTCGGTATCCTTTTTCAAAGGATTAGTTTTATAAGTCATCACTTCGGCAAAATCATTGAGACTGTCACCATCAGTATCAACCTGCAGAGGATTTGTTTTATGCTTGTTTACTTCATCACCATCGGAGAGTTTATCACCGTCAGTATCAGCCATCAGTGGATTTGTTTTGTGAGTGTTTACCTCTGCACCGTCATTTAAGCCGTCGCCGTCTGTGTCAGCTTTCATCGGATCGGTTTTGTGGGTGTTAACCTCTGAGCCGTCATTGAGTCCGTCGCCATCGGTATCAGCTTTGTTGGGGTCGGTCTTGTGTGTTTTTACTTCATCAAAGTCAGAAAGTCCGTCGCCGTCGGTATCACGGTTGTTGGGATTAGTTTTATATACATTAATTTCTTCAATATCGGTAAGACCGTCACCGTCAGAATCTTTTGCAGGGTCCATGCCTTTATCTTCTTTTTTAGGAGTTCCCTGATAGGGGTAGAAAACAAGGGCTACACCAAGGTTATAAAACATATCCTTTGGTGAACCTTCTTTGTAATAGTTCAGGTTATCGGTGAGGGTGTAGGTAATGCCTGCGTTAATTTCCATGGAATAGGTTTCATCGAATTTAATGTGATAACCTAAACCGGCTGGAATGCCAATAGTCCAGTTGGAAGCTTCAACATCACCAAAACGTGAAGCGGGAAGCTCTTTTACATGATAAAATAATGCACCGGCACCTGCATAGGCATATGGATATGTACGGCTGAAATTTGCAAGTGTATATACAAATCTTGCGTCTACTGTAAACAAACTGGTGGCATATTTTGTTTTGGTAAAATCTTTACCTTGTAGTTTACCGAAGCCCATGCTGTAATCTATATCGAAATCCGCTGACAACTCGTTCCGAAAAAAACCGCGATACATGTAAGAAACTTCATAACCATCGGCAAGTTTAAATTCAGTAGCTGGCAAAAGAAGACTTGCTTCAACACCGCCGCCCTTAAATTGTGCCTGTAGAGAAAGAGTACCCAGCATAAAAACTGCCAGGATGCAAAGAAAGTGTTTCATAGAACCTCCATAGTTCATTAATGTTTTGCCCCCAAAAATTTAATTATTAGACAACAAATATGGTAAAAATTTTTCCTGTTATTTTTGTGATTTAAATCGCAATATGAGTTTATCACTCAAAAATGCAGGTTTTTTAGATGAATTCTGCACCAATTCCGATTGCATACCTTGTCGTAAGCCCGAGCAGAAAGGAGCCATCCCTGCCGGCAATACACCAGATTCCCGGAGAAAAAGAACCCGAAGCAAGCACGCCCGGATAAACATCCAGCATGCAGAAATATTCTTTTACACCGCTGAATACAGCTGAAACCAGGAGAGAATTATTCCTGTCGTAAAAAACACCGAAGTGCCAGGAGGTATTAATAGTTCTGTAGCGGACATCGGAAGCAAGATCTACCAAATGTTTTGATTTGAATCCTGCACCAACTGAAAGCCATTCTTCACTGTTCATTTTCGTGGATATACCTATCAGTGCACCCATGCCGTATCTGTAAAAGAAAGCATGATTCTGCCAGAAAGGAAATTCCCACTTCACTGAAAAATACTGACCCGCATTTACCCTTCCATGAGGATAGGTAACACTTGCCTGAAGGGACCAGTCAGCCAGGTTCAGCTCCTCAGCAAAAAACTCGTTAACGTTTTCAAAACTGAAAAGAACAATGCCACCCAGGTCAAAGATATATATATCAGAAACTTCATCAACACTGTACCCTTCAGCCGGACCTGTTTCCATAATTTCGTTAAACAGGTGCTGCGTCATAACGGTGGCAAACGACCAGACTGCAGGAGCTGCAAAACCCTGCATTTCATACCACTCTGTCATAGCGCGGTACAACATGCCGCCGCCGATCAGATGCTGCTGGTAGTTAGGTACCCATTGCATATTATCTTTTGTATAACTGATAGGGAGGAATTCGGTACGGAGGAAGCGTTTCCATCCGTATTTATTGATGGCGGTAAACGGGTCTCCAAGATTGCGGAAAACCGTTCTGCTCATCTCCGCATACCGGTGATCGCCTATGCGGTTGGAGACCAGCTGCAGCTGTGAAACATCGTACCCGCCGTTAAATATCATGGTAAGCGGATTAAATAGTGCCTCTGAGCCGTAGGGTTTGCCGGTATAAAAATAGTTTTGCTGCGATGTGATAAATGGTGCGCAAAACAGGGAAAATAAAAGGGTAAATTGGTATATTTGAACAGATGAAATTTGAAGAAAAATTGTCGATTTGGCGGGCATTTCAGAAAAAATACCCCGAAAAAATGAAAAACCGGTCACAAAATTGTCAGATGTTTTAGTTTGGTAGTATTTCAGGATTTAATTATTAATCTGCTTTGCAGCACCGGACATCCCGGACCGGCAAAAAACAGAACCGCAATATAGGAGTTTATCATCGGAATTCTCTCTCTTGTTCCTCTTCCCATTGGCAATCCGGATGATATTACACTGCGCGGATTACAGGTGCTGAAGGATGCTTCCTTTATTATCTGCGAGGAATATAAAGAAGCAAACAGAAATTTATCAGTATATCAGATTTCAAAAGAACTGATATCCCTCAATGAACATAATGAACGGGAACATGCTGAGGGGATTGTGAATCGATTAAAAAACGGAGAAAACGCGGCGCTTATTTCTGATTGCGGGACTCCCTTATTTTCTGACCCCGGGCATTATCTTTTGGAACTTTGCCTTCAGAACGGAATTGAAGTTGTGGTCCTGCCGGGTGCAAGCTCGCTGATGCCGGCACTTGCAGGTTCTAACTTGCACGCAGAAAAATTTTATTATTACGGCTGGCTTTCACCTAAAAAAGAAATCAGAATAAATGAGCTGCTCCGTTTAAAAAAGATCAGGGAAATTATCGTCATCTTAGACACACCATACCGGCTCGGGGCACTGCTGAGAGATTGTGAGCAGGTTTTTGGTCAGCAGCAAAATGTTGTGCTTGCATTTGATATAAGCAAGCCGACAGAAAAATTTTGGCGGATGCAGATTGGTGAACTGCATACATATGTTCAGAAAAACCCGATAAAAGGGGAATTTGTATTTATCATTGATAACAGAAAATGACAGAGACGGAATCATGACATTACGAAAAGCAGGTAAACCTTCGGAATTAAAATACAGTGAACTCAGATGGAAATGTAACCCGAAAATATTTTCATTTGATACAACCGGAGACTTAGAGCCGATAGAAGGAATTGTCGGGCAGGAAAAAGCACTCTCTGCCCTGCAGCTTGGTGTTACCATGAAAAGCCCCGGATACAATATATATATATCGGGTCTATCCGGAACCGGAAAAGCAACAACGGTAAAGAAAATTCTTGAATCGATGGAGCAGGATACATCCGGCATCAGGGATTATGCTTATGTAAATAATTTTAAGGATCCGGACAGCCCCCGTCTGCTGATATTCAATCAGGGGGAAGCCAAGGGATTTAAATTTGAAATGGAAGAACTGCTCAAATATCTGCAGGAAAAAATTCCGCAGCTGTTGGAAAGCGAATCCTACACGTCAAAACGCAATGAAGTGATTCAAAAATTCACCCGGCTTGAAAATGAAATGGTGCAGCAATTTGAAGCGCGGTTAAAATCTGACGGATTTGCATTAGGCCAGGTGCAGGTGGAAGGTTCCACTCGTCCGGAAATAATGCCTGTCATAGGAGAACAAGCGGTAACTATATTTCAGATGGAGCAAATGGTACAGGAGGGGAAGTTTGAGCGGGATAAAGCAAATGAGCTGAGTGAAAAATATGATATATACCAGCAGGAACTGATTGAAGTTTTTAAGAAAGGGATGAAACTGAATCAGGAGCTGAGAAGACAGGTGGGGGAACTTGAGCGGAACGAAATTGGATCGCTGGTCAATGGGGCTGTAGGAACTTTAAAAGAAAAATATGATAAAGATAATTTTGTGCGTTACTTTACTGAGATGGAGGAATCCATTCTCGGCAACCTTCAGATTTTTAAGGGGCACAGGCCTGAGACTGAATCTGCTGACGGCGGGCCGGTGGACTACTTCCGAGAATATGCGGTTAATATACTGCTTGATAACAGCGCACAGCAGACTGCTCCGGTTATCATAGAGATTAATCCCACGTACACAAACTTATTCGGCAGTATAGAAAAGATTGCAGACGGCAGAGGCGGCTGGTATGCAGATTTTACCCGTATTAAAGGAGGAAGTCTGTTAAAAGCCAATGGCGGATATATTGTAATCAATGTGCATCACCTTTTTGAAGAACCGGGTGTCTGGAGAAATCTGAAAAGGATTTTAACGTACAGAAAATTAGAGATTCAGGACTCATACAATTACTTTCAGCTTGCCCCCTCTATATTAAAGCCCGAACCGATTGATATCAATGCTAAAGTGATTTTGATTGGCAACTCCGGTATATACTCTATCCTTTCCGATATGGAAGACGGATTTAAGAAAATATTTAAGGTTAAAGTTGAATTTGATTACGAGGTGGATAAAACCGGCGAGGTGATGATAGAATATGCCCGCGTTATCAAGAGATTATGTAAAGAAGAAGGCCTGCTGGATTTTGATAAATCAGCAATTGCTTATCTGCTGGAGCTCGCCGCCCGGTACGCCGGAGGGAAAGAAAAACTTACCAGCCGTTTTTCCGTACTGGCAGATATAGCCCGTGAAGCAGATTATTGGGCACGGGTCGAAGGCAAGAGGGTGGTATCTTCTTTGTATGTGAAAAAAGCATACGAAAATGCACGCGGCAGGCATGGATTGTATGAAGAAAAGATGGCAGAGTATATACTCAAAGAGACTATACTCATTTCCACGTCGGGGGAAGCAGTCGGGCAGGTAAACGGGCTTGCTGTGTATGGCAGCGATGTCTATTCATTCGGTAAGCCGGCACGGATAAGTTCCTCCGTATCAATAGGCAACGGTGCAATTGTTAATGTTGAGCGGGAAGCGGGGTTATCCGGAAAATCACATGATAAAGGGGTCCTGATTATAAACGGCTTCTTCCGTGAAAAATTCGGGCAGCGGTTTCCTCTTTCGTTTGCGGCAACCTTAGTGTTTGAACAGTCATACGGCACGATTGACGGCGACAGTGCATCTTCCGCTGAAGTATTTGTTCTTATTTCGGCTCTTACACAGATACCTCTAAAGCAATATATAGCGGTGACGGGGTCTGTTAATCAGAAGGGAGAGATTCAACCGATTGGCGGAGTAAATCAGAAGATAGAAGGTTTTTTTGATATCTGCCATGCACGCGGGTTGACTAAGGAGCAGGGAGTAATTATTCCCGAACAAAATGTGCGTGATCTGATGCTGCGGGATGATGTTGTGGAAGCAGTGCGGAAAAAGAACTTTCATATATATCCCATCCGCTCAATAGATGAGGGATTGGAAATACTCACCGGTTACCGTGCCGGCAAGCCGGCTAAAAGCGGCCACCATGAGGCAGGTTCCATCTATGCAAAAGTAGAAGAACGGCTCAGATACTTTTATGAAACGGGGAAAAATCCGTTTAAGAAGGAAGAGCATAAAAAGTCTGCATCTGATAAAAAGGAACAACCACTTAAAATAGTGCCGGCAGCAAAAAAGAAACAACCGGTAAAGAAAAAGAAGCCTGCTCCGGCAAAACCAACCGGTAAAAAAGGACCCAAAAGAAGAAAATAAAGTTTATTATATATAAAGAAGACATAAACCAATGAAAAGAATATTTTTACTCACATTTTTTCTGCTGACCGTTGCAGCATATTCACAATATACAACTCCGAATACCGGTGTTATGTGGACTATGGATAGTCTTAAACTGTATGCTCCGGCAACAGTAACGGGAAGTTTTCCGGATTACACGGTGACAAATAATATCATTATCTCTGCAACGGACAGAGTGACCCTCGGCGCGGGAACAAGGGTAACCTTTACCGCAACTACTGCCGGATTTGAAGTAAACGGTACTCTTAAAGTATTGGGTACAGCTTCCGATTCAGTTTATCTCCGTTCCCAGACGGAAGATTCACTCGGTGCATGGGTAGGTCTGCTGTTTAATGACAGTGCAACTGATTCCATGTGTGAGGTACGGTATGCAAACATCATGTTTGCAACAAACGGATTCAGGGCAATCGGCTCCTCTCCGCGTATATATAACTCCACTCTGTATAAAAACAGAGTTGGTGCACGGTTTTCATCATCTGACGCAGTTGTATCCGGGTGCAGGATTGAACGAAGCTATGAGTATGGGGTTATCATGACTCTCAGCTCCAGTCCGGTAATAACCAATAATTTTATAAAAGATAACAACACACAGAATACCTCAGCCAAAAATCAGGTAAGCATCGGGCTGCAAGGGAATAACTCTCCGGTTATTAAGGGCAACACTATTTCCGGAGGATGGAGCACCAGAACCGGCGGCATCAGCTTGTGGGTAAATGGTACGGGAGCGTTTTCCAATGCGGTTATCGAAAATAACGAAATTTACAACAACAGTTTTGGCATGACGCTGTATGCCACCAGCGGCGGAGCGATTAATGCAACAGTCCGCTATAACCGTATATACGGAAATAAAATAAACGCTGACGTTAACACTTCGGGCAGCGGAATTAACGTTAACGGAGTTCCAACCAATACTCCATTGATTGCCGGCAATATTATTTATAACAACTGGTGGGGGATAACGATTCAAAACGGTACAACGGTTCAGGCGGGACCCGGACCGCGATTGGGCAACCTCACCAATGCTGATTCCACAGATGACGGCAGAAACAAGATTTTCGCTAATGTTCAGCCGGGCGGTACTTTTGATTTATACAACAATTGCACCAACGATATATACGCGCAGAATAATGACTGGGGTGTATATGATTCCACCTCAATTGAAGCAAATATATATCATAAAGCAGATAACTCGCTGCATGGCACGGTTTCTTTCATGCCGTTTTATAATCCTGCCGGGATTCCTGTTGAATTAACATCTTTTTCATACTCGCTGACAGGCAGCATAGTGAATTTTACCTGGAGAACAGCAACTGAAACAAACAACCGTGGCTTTTCTATTGAGAGAAAAGTTAATGGTTCCATGTGGGAAACAGCCGCATTTATTCCCGGAGCAGGTACTTCATTAATTCCTTCGGAGTACAATGCTGCTGCTGAGTTGCATCAGGGTAGCGTTACCGAGTTCCGATTGGTTCAGCATGATTTCAGCGGAGAGTCCAAAATATTGCGGATGGTTGAAATAAACGAATCAGCCACTGTAGAGGGATTTGCTTTACATGGTAATTTCCCGAATCCGTTTAACCCTGAAACGGTGATCTCCTTTACTGTTCCGGCAGCAGCTTCTGTAAAACTGGCAGTATATAACTCAGCCGGGGAAGAAGTGGCAGTACCGGTGAATGAAGTTTTAGATAGCGGCAGTCATCAGATATCGTTCCGCCCTGAAAACTATGGACTTTCATCAGGTATCTATTATTACCGGCTGAGCTCAGGGAGCTTTGAGCAGGTCCGCGGCATGGTATTCCTGAAATAATGCCCTGAGGATTTACTGATTTTGTGCCGTGTTTATCATAAAAACACGGCAATATTTGTTAAATTGAGATAACGTTAAACTGATTAAGAACGGTGAAAGTAAATACTTATATACATGACAAGCTGGGCAGCAGCCGGGCACTCTTTTTCATCCTGATTGACCCCGATAAAATCAGCGGAAAAGAACTGCACGACTTTGCAAAAGAAGCAGAGCTAGCCGGAGTGGACGCATTTCTGGCCGGGGGGAGTCTGATGATGCATGGCGACCTGGAAACAGCAATTGCGGATTTGAAGGCAGCTTCTCAATTGCCGGTCATTATTTTCCCCGGTAATATTAATCAGGTAAGCAAACAGGCAGATGCCATCTTATTTATTTCCCTCATCAGCGGAAGGAATCCGGAACACCTGATAGGGAAACAGGTAATGGCAGCACCTTTAATAAAGCGATACGGGCTTGAGCCGCTCCCCACAGGATATATGCTGATTGAGTCGGGAGTAAAAACAACAGCAGAATATATAAGCGGCAGTTCGCCGATTCCGCGTAACAAGCCGGAAATAGCTGCAGCAACCGCGCTTGCCGCAGAAATGCTGGGAATGAAGTATATATACTTAGAAGCCGGTTCCGGCGCACAAAACCATGTACCTGAAGAAATGGTAACATTGGTAAGCCGGTCTGTTTCAATTCCGGTTATTGCAGGGGGCGGGATAAAGAGTCCGGAAACTGCTGATGCATTGGTGCGTGCAGGTGCTAAAATTATTGTAACAGGGAATCATTTTGAAACTAAAGAAAACAGGAAACTGCTCGGGGATTTTGTAAAGGCAGTAAAGGGATAGCTCCCTTATTTATTCCTGTTCCTTATATATCATTTCATTTGCTTTGTGCAGGGCGTTAACAAAAGCTTCCACCGGCTGTGCACCGCTGACGGCAAACTTTCCATTGAATATATAAAACGGAACTGACCGCACACCTGTCTGCTTTACGGACTCCATCGCATAACGAATTTCTTCATCAAAGGCAGCATCTGCCAGGCAGGATTTACACTGCTCTCTGTCCATACCGTTCGCTTCTGCAATATCAAGTATTGTTTCCTGATTCGTTAAATCTGTACCATTTACAAAGAATGCATCAAAGAAAGCAGTTGCAAGGCGGTCTGCATTATTCTGTACCTGTGCAAATGCCATTAGTTTGTGCAGGTTAAAGGTATTCGGCTGTTTCTTCTGAATTCCAAGGTTAAAGGTGATACCTGTTTTTGCAGCCATTTCAGTGACATGACTTTCTGCACGTTCTACATTTTCCTTGCCGCCAAATTTTGCGGACATGTGTGCCATGCGGTCCAGACCCTGCTCATCTATATCAGGATTCAGTTCAAACGGATGCCAGCGGACCACAGGTGTATATCCTGTTTCCGCAATTGCATTTTCCAAATGGCTTTTGCCTATATAACAAAATGGACAAACTACGTCCGAAATAATATCAATTTCAATCTGCTTCATACGTACCGGTATTTTACCGTGCAGGGCACGGCATAAGTGAAAACAATTTCGTAAATTTCTTACTGTATTATAGTACAGAAGAAGGAAAGATGAAACACTTTATTATCCGGCTTATTTTTTTTGTATTGTGTTCCGCAGCTTTATTGCACGCACAGCCAAAATGGCAGGCAATGCCCAATGCTCCCGTAACAGGGGGAAAGTTTGATGATGTTTTTTTTCTGAATGAAAAGATGGCTTGGCTGGGCGGACCGGATGAAAATGTTTCTAAAACAACTGACGGCGGTATCAGCTGGGTACCGTATGGTGTCAACGGGATTGGCAGAATCCGCTGTGTTGGTTTTGCAGATTCGCTGAATGGCTGGGCGGGTTCATTGAATAACGGCGGATGTCCTTTATATGAAACCCGTGACGGGGGTCTGACCTGGAATAATGTTAACCTTGCCGTATATCCTCCCGGTGTTTGCGCAATTTATGTGGTGAATGATTCTGTTGTCTATGCCGGCGGACGTTACTCAGATGGCGCAGGTCTCCTGAAAACAACTAATAAAGGTGTTACCTGGAATTACATCGGTTTAACGTCATATGCAAGGGGCATTACCGATGTTTACTTTTTTAACCCTGATACAGGATTTGCCGCTGGGATGGATGTTACCGGCAAATATGCCGTGATCTTAAAAACGTATAACGGCGGGCAGAACTGGGTGGTTAAGAAAACCTCAACTCACCAAAACGAATGGGCATGGAAGATTAACTTTGCCAATGATACACTCGGATATATATCCATGCAGAGATTCAGCGGTGCAGCGTACTATTTTAAAACGACTGATAAAGGGGAAAACTGGACTGAGAAAGTAATTTTTCCATCGCAGAATTATAATGTGCAGGGGATTGCCTTTGTTTCCGAGCAGCA
>CAYYJL010000036.1:0-8495 GCA_964472245.1 uncultured Ignavibacteriaceae bacterium
CCGTTCACCGGTAAGGCCGAACGTCTCAAGGTCATTCTTTTCAAGAATGGCATTAATAGTGGTCTTATATTTTTTGGCAATAATATATAAAGACTCGCCCGATTTAACTACATGTGTCACAGGTCCGGAGGACTTGCCGGACTTGCTGTTCCCGGAGGAACCATTTGTATATATTTTTAATTTTTGGCCGACTTTTATGGTGTTGGAGCGGAGTGAATTCCACTTCTTTAATTGCGTGAGACCCACACCATATTTTTCTGCAATTTCACCGATGGTATCACCTTTTTTAACGGTATAGTTATTAACGGTGGTATTTTTATTCGCGGAAGCATCCCCCATACTGGTGGACTTATCATTGGTTGTAATGGAAAGTACCTGACCAATCCTGATATTATCATCGGCAAGGTTATTCCAGTTTTTCAGATTATCAGTACTTACGCCATAACGCAAAGCGATACTGCTGAGATTATCTCCACGGCGTACTTTGTATTTGGTATCTTTCTTCTTAATCTCTTTCGTCTGTGTTTTAACTGCCATCAAATCATCACTGTACTTAGAAGTAACAATTTTTAATCTCTGACCGCGTAAAACTTTGCTGGATTTTAATTTATTCCAGTCTTTTAATTCACTGATGGAAACGTTAAACTTATTAGCAATCTTGGATAAGGTTTCTCCTTTTTTCACCTGATAATAAAAAGATGAAACGGAGGAAATCGTTTTCGGCTTGCTGAGTTTTTCAACTTCACTCTGTGAATCTAATGAAGCGAAGTAATCTTGTTTTTCAGCCGGGACAAATACTCTTAGTTTGATACCGGGCTTTATTTTCCTGTTGTAGGCAAGATCATTCCAGTTTCTGATATCAATCACCCGTACTTCAAACAACTCTGCAATTTTGCTGAGATTGTCGTTTACTTTTACGGAATAGGTTACCTCTGCTTTACCTTCAGGTACAGGGAATGCTGAAGCTTCTGTACTGCTTTCTTCGGTATCTTCTCCTTCATCTTCACCATCATTCTGAGGTGCGTCCGTATTTATAGCCAGATAAGGAGAAACATATTCTGAAGAATTTTCATCAGTAATTTCTTCAACATCAGCGTTATCCGTTTTCTGTGCGAGGTTATACTCGGAATAATCCACCTTTAATGGTATTCTGAGCGAGGCACCGCGTTTCAGTTTTGTACGGGATGATATATTGTTGGCATCGGTCAGTTCCGCAACGGTTAATCCATAATTGGAGGCAATTGAACGGATTGTCTCCCCTTTTTTAATAACGTGGGTTAATACTTTTTTCTTAGCTGATTCCGGAATGTTTGAAAGATTCGCAGCAACCAAGCGGGAAACTCCCTTAGGTACCTTCAGATTATATCCTCCGGGATAATTAGCAGGTGAACAGGACTGTGTCAGTTCAGGATTTAAGTCACTCAGTACATCACCGGTTGTTCCGGCAGTCTGTGCCAGATAATATAAGTCAACTGCCTCATGAATTTTAACAGTTTCATATTCAACGGGAGACTGATACTCAATACCGGTAAACTCATATTTTTCCAAATCATACGCAATTAAACAAACTGCTATATACTGAGGAACATAGTTTCTCGTTTCTTTAGGCAGATATTTAATAATCGTCCAGAAGTTACGTGAACCGGAGCGTCTGATTGCCCGGTTAATTCTTCCCTCACCTGCATTGTATGAAGCTAATGCAAGATACCAATCGCCAAGACTGTTATATAAATCCTTCAGATGGCGGGCAGCAGCTCTGGTTGCTTTTTCAGGATCACGGCGTTCATCAAAAAATAGTCCGGTTTGCAGTCCGTATACAGCACCGGTTGCTTTCATGAACTGCCAAAGACCAACCGCACCCACCCGTGAACGGGCAGTAGGGTTCAGTCCGCTTTCAATCATGCTGAGATATAATAACTGGCTTGGAACTTGTTCTTCCTCAAAAATCTGCTTCATCATCGGAAAGTACCGGCCTGATCTTGCAAGCCACAGATTCAAAAATTTCTTGCCTCTGCCTGTGTAAAACTCCATCCACTTATCAACAATCGCATTTGTTTCCAACGCAATCTCGGCCGGTATATCAACCCGTGTGCTTGGCGAGGAGGAAGGATCCATTGTTTCAATTACTTCATCAACCTGAGGATTAGTTTTGGCAATCCCTTCTTCATATGCGCCGAGTGAAACGTTTGTGGGGATTTCAGATAGATTCTCTATATACTTCTGATAATCTTCCCAGATGGAAGCTGCGAGCTCATCATAAGCTGAATTAGAATCAATGGAAGGATAATAACTGAGTGAGGTAATGGTCTTTAAAGCATTCTCATAATAGGTGATTGCTTCAAGCGTACTGTTTAAACTTTGTTTCTGAAGAGCGATGGTATATGATTGTCTTGCCTGTTCCAGCTGTTCGCTGACAACATCAATTTTTTGCACGACCGGTTTCTGGGATTCGGTCTCAACTTTTACGGTTGTCTCTTTGGTACCTGAGCAGGAAGTGACCAACACAGATACCAAAGAGGCAATCACAAGAAGCTTTGGTTTTGAGATCATTTTGTCTCCGATTGAAAGAAGTTTATAAAAAATGCGTATTTTACAATATAAGGCAAAATAATGCAAATACCAACACTAAATAGGTTTTATTGCCTATTTTTTGGCTTATAACGGGATATTTCCGTGCTTTTTCCGGGGATTTTTATCCACTTTGGATTTGAGAAGGTTGAAACTGAATATCAATTTTTTTCGCGTTTCCTCCGGCACAATTACCTCATCCACATAGCCCATCGCAGCTGCTATATAGGGATTCGCAAATTTTTCCGTGTATTCAGAAACCTTATTCTTTAATTCCAATTCAGGGTCTGCTGCAGCTGCAATTTCTTTCTTAAAAATAATTTCAACAGCTCCTTTGGAACCCATGACAGCAATCTCCGCCGACGGCCATGCAAAATTATAGTCGCCGCGGATATGTTTGGAATTCATAACGTCATATGCACCACCGTATGCTTTGCGGGTGATTACCGTAATTTTGGGCACTGTCGCCTCGCAAAATGCATATAATAATTTTGCACCATTGCGTATTATACCATGCCATTCCTGTTCGGTTCCCGGTAGAAATCCGGGGACATCTTCCAGAACGAGAAGAGGAATACCAAATGCATCGCAGAAGCGCACAAAGCGTGCACCTTTGATCGAAGAATTTATATCCAATACGCCGGCAAGCACCGCTGGTTGATTAGCAACAATACCAACGGACATGCCGTCAATCCTGCAAAAACCCGTAATGATGTTTTCGGCAAAATGCTCGTGAACCTCAAAGAATTCCCCCTCATCAACTATCTCCCTGATAATCTCTTTCATATCGTAAGGTTTATCTGAACCTTCCGGTATTATGGTATTTAACTTCGGTTTTAATTGTGAACCGGATGAACTCAACTTCTTTATCAGTACGGGCTCCATAAAATTCTGCGGTATATATTCCATCAGTTTTCTGGTATCAGAAATCACCTGCGCTTCTGAATCACACGCAAAATGTGCCACACCGCTTTTTATTGCATGAGTATCTGCACCGCCAAGCTCTTCAGAAGTAACAGTTTCATGGGTAACCGTTTTAACCACATTGGGCCCGGTCACAAACATATAACTTGTCTGACGCACCATAAAAACAAAATCGGTAATCGCGGGAGAATATACCGCGCCGCCTGCACAAGGACCGAGTATCAGTGATATCTGAGGTATAACTCCGCTGGCAAGCGTGTTGCGCAGAAATATATCCGCATAACCGCCGAGACTCACAACTCCTTCCTGAATTCGTGCCCCTCCGGAATCATTAAGTCCTATGACCGGCACACCAATCTTGAGTGCCATATCCATAATTTTACAAATCTTTTTTGCATTCGTTTCGGAAAGTGAGCCGCCAAGTACTGTAAAATCCTGACTGAAGACCGCAACCATCCTGCCATGTATTTTACCAAACCCTGTAATAACGCCATCCCCGGGTATTGAAACTTTATCCAAACCGAAATCAACTGACCTTTGGGTTACAAACATATCTGTTTCTTCAAAAGTCCCTTCATCTAACAACAGATCTATCCGCTCCCTTGCAGTCAGCTTACCTTTGTCCTTCTGCTGTTTAATCTTATCTTCCCCTGCTCCCAGCAGTGCCTTGCCGCGTTTTTCTTTCAGTACATCAATTTTGTTTTTCATGCATCCCTATATACGCAGCATCTGCGGTAAGTTATGAAAAATTTCTCCTTCTTCAGATTTCAGCGCTTCACGATTCTTTCCCTTTGTATATACATAATGGAACTTACTTAATTTGGAGTCACCTGCTATGTAGACTGCATCCGATACATGATAAGCTTCGGCTAAATCGGATGTAGCGAGCAGTACTTTGCACTGCAATTCCCCGGCTGCAGCAATTAAATCATGAATAAGGTGTTCCTTTGAAGCATTTTCCATCCTTAAAAATGGCTCATCCATGAGCAACAATTCCCCTCCGGCGATGAGTGAAACAGCTATCTGAATCCTCAATCTGAATCCCCTGCTCTCAGGTGATGGTAAATGATCCTCATAACCTTCAAGCCCGCATAAATCAATAATTTTCTTTGCTTTTTCATCAAACTGAAGATTGAGTAAGGTAAGGAGTTCCCTCAGTGTCAGCCATTCAGGATTTACCGGATCTGCGGGAATATATACAATATGAGGCGGCTTATTTTTGTGAACACTCATTACCGTACCGGTATCCGGCTTGTAAAGCCCGGCAATAACTTTGAGCAGAGTAGATTTACCGCATCCAAACGGAATGACTAATCCAAGCAGATTAACATTTTCTTCAAACTGAAAATCAGCAGATAACCCCGTCAGTACGGGTGAAGAAATGCCGAGACTGTTTTTATAACTGAAGTTTACTTCTTTACATTCAATCTGCATATTTTACCTGAATTCTCTGGTTTTTATGGTATCTAGTGTATAAGCTACCATAAAATTCAATGCCGAAACACATAATACGGTAATGAGCGATGCAGCTGCAAACAGGGGCAGACTCCAGTATTCAAAACCTACTCTTAATATTGCACCGAGTCCGTAATTATATCCTGAGATAAACTCAAATATCAGCAGCCATACCCATAAAATATTGAGTGTCTCCCGGATATTATCGTATATACGGGATTTTAACAGTGATCTCACCATAATATCACCTGCTCTGCCGGAATCACCCTTAAGAACAGAGCCCAAAAATTCAAATCCACCGCCTCGCAGTTTGTTCAATGATGGCACAAGGTGATTGTAAGTTATAATAATTGATACAGGTGCCAGTATAACAGAAAGTGCCCAATGGCTCGAAGGAAAAATTAAAATAATATATGTGCCTGCTAAAAATGCAGTTATATACAACACCCCTCTGGGAAATTTTTTTAGTTCTTTTTGCCTCAGCACCCTGGTTAGAAATCCGGGCAGGATAAAAGCCAAAATAACATTGGCAATGACTAAATTTGAAAAAAGTGTGGTAACACTGTAAAATATTTCGAAATAGACATTATAATTATTAAACAGGATTGCACCGGCATTATAGAGAGCTGAGGAAGAAGGTATAACTCCGGGAAAAACTGAAAAGAAGGACAAAACCAATAATAAAGCGGCAGGAATAACTATATATAATCTCTTATTCATACTGTCTTGCCCGGTCAAATTAAGTAGTGCACAAAAAAATTAAAACTCCGGAAGATAGTTTCTTCCGGAGCTGATAAATCTCTATTAGAAACCAAATGCCAATCCGGCACTGACGCTGTTGTATTCAGATAAACTGTAATCAACATTAATCTTGAACACACCCAACCCGATGGATGCACCAACCAAAAATCTTGAGCTGTTTTTTCCTTCGAGTTCAAATTCAATAGGAAGAACAGTTGTTGTTCCAGCGGTTGGTGTATCTTCCAGTTTGAAATCATAGGTGATTGTGATATCACTGGATTCGAGCATAAATCCGGCATACGGGGTAATGCTGAGCATACTCGGACCGAATTGTTTGCTGACATACAGACCCATTGTAGAAGCATTGCTTTTGAAAATCTTACCAACTTCCATGGTCTGCGTAAAATACCCAACTGATATATCTATTGGAAGCGGTATAGGAATCCACATAGAAGGGTTGTGCTGAATTCCAAAACCGAAATACTTGAACTTGCCAAGATCTGCACTGATTTCAACATCAGGTAAATATCTGACAGATAAAGCCGTTCCATATACTGTACCGATTGTTAATTGCGGCGCGGCAAGTGGAAGCAGTGATAAATCTTCCAAATAACCCTGGACTCCGCTCAATTGAATAGTATCCGGCTGTACAGTTACACTCTGCGGTCCGCCGATCGTGTTAACCGTATATGTTTTCCCTTCAAAGCTGACAACAACGTTTTTATCTTTTGCCCCGATAATGGTCGGGCCGGTGATTCCAACTGTAAATTCTTCATTGACAATAAATTTGATAACAGAATCCCGCTGTCCGAAAGTATTACTGATACCTGATGTAAGCTGCTCTGCCTGAGGCCGGCTGAACTTAAAAATACCTGTTGATGAAAACGTCTTCGCATCATCACCGAATAAAGTACCCATTGCCACCACACCAAACTCAAAATCCACACCGAACAATTTATTTGGAACAGCACGATGAATCCACCCGGAATTTAAATTAGCACCAAAACCTGAAACAATCGGGCCAACATACGCACGGGCTGCATCTGCTGAAAGAGCTGAAAGTGTAGCTTCAAGATCATCCTGAGCTTTCACCGGGAACACAAACATTAAAGTTAATAAGAGTAAAATAATCTTTTTCATGTACTATCCTTTTTGTGTTGTGGTTAAAGAATCTAGTTTGAGACTCAAATATAGCATAATATGGAAAAATTTTCCATGAAATTATAAATATGGATTAAATCCGCGTTCATGCCCAACTGTGGTCTCAGCTCCATGACCGGAAAGAAGGAGCCGATCATCCGGATAGGTCATAATTTTTGAATTTATCGAGCTGATTAAAGTTTTCAGGTCACCGCCCCACAAATCCGTTCTCCCAATCCCTTCCTCAAAAATTACATCGCCTACAAGAATAAATTTTGTATTTACGACTTCAAAGGAATACTCCCCCGGTGCATGGCCGGGTGTAAACAAACTTTTCAGAGAGATTGTGCCAAAATTCAAAGTTTGTTCCGCATCCAGCAGTTCATCCGGTTCCGGCTGGACTGGCATTTCAACACCAAATGAGGCAGCCTGTTTGGGAGCTGCATAATACATGGGCATATCTAATTTGGGAGCGATAAGAGGTATACGATAAGTTTGTTTTATATAAGCGTTCCCCCATATATGATCTAAATGGCAATGAGTATTTATGCACGCTGCCGGAATCAGATTGTTATATTGTATATACTGGAAAAATTCTTCCTCTTCGTACACAGTGGACATCCCCGGGTCTATAATCACCGCATCCTTGTTCTCTGAATCCCAAACTATATATGTATTTTCTGCAAAGGGATTGAAGGTAAACCGTTTTATCTTAATTCTGTTTTCTGTGAAGAGCACTAAACAATTTTCCTTTTTCTCAAATATTTCCTGTAATTGTTGAAGTTTGTTTTGGTTTCCTCGATACTATCCCCGCCAAATTTCTTGAGAAAAAATCGGGCAATGACCCATGCTGCCATGGATTCTCCAATTACCGCACATGCGGGAACAGCAACAAAATCACTTCTTTCTCTCCGCGCTTCAATTTCCTTAAAAGAATTCATATCCACAGTCTTAATCGGCTTCATTAATGTAGCAATCGGCTTCATATATCCGGTAAGATAGATGATTTCTCCCGTGGAGATCCCCCCTTCAATCCCGCCGGCACGGTTGGTTTTTCTTCTGATGATGCCATTCTTTATGATTAATTCATCATGAGATTCTGACCCAAAATGTCCGGCTGCATATACACCGGAACCAATTTCAACACCCTTCACGGCATTTATTCCAACTATTGCAGCTGCCAGTCCGCTGTCTAATCTATCACCCTCTGTTACAAAAGAGCCAAGACCCATTGGTACACCGGAGACTACAACGCAAAAGCTGCCGCCAAGTGTATCCCCTTTTTTCTTTGCTGTTTTAATTTTATTAATAATCCTCTTCCCCTGAGATTCGTCTAATACCCGTACTTCACTGGAATCAGAAAGCCGGTTTAACTCCTCTGCATTAAAATGATCCGGTATGGAATTTTGAGTCAACTGATTGTAAAAATCATCCTTGGCATGAATACCGCCTATACTTTGTACAAAACTCCCCACATATATATTAAATTCTCTGAGAAACAGTTTTGCTATGGCACCGGCAGCCACTCTTGCTGCAGTCTCCCTGGCCGATGAACGCTCAATGGAGTTACGTATATCATCAAAATTATATTTCACTGAACCATTCAGGTCTGCATGTCCTGGTCTGGGAATCGAAATTTTTTCTACGGCTTTACCTTCCCCAAACGG
>CAYYJL010000036.1:8505-11398 GCA_964472245.1 uncultured Ignavibacteriaceae bacterium
TGGGTGAGCCAAGCGTTTTGCCAAACCTGATTCCGGAAAGAAACTCAGCTGTGTCTGTTTCAATCTTCATTCGGCCGCCTCTGCCGTATCCCATCTGCCTCCTGCGGAGCTCATTATTTACGTAGTCCAAATCAATGTTCAGATTGGATGGAAAACCCTCAATTATTGCGGTCAGTCCTTTACCGTGTGACTCACCTGCTGTTGTATATCGTATCATAGTCATTCATGTTTAAAATAAATAAGGCGGAGAAATCTCCGCCCTAAAGATATATATTTTATGGAAACTATTCAGGTATTTCCAGCCCGATAAAACGGGTATTCCCTTTGGAATCGGCAATCTCAATGAGAACAGCTCCGCCTGCCATGGATTCCATCAGTTTCTTAAAATCTGAAACATTTTTAACAGGGTTTTTATCTGCCTTTGTAATAACTAACCCTTTACCCAGCCCCTGTGAAGCAGCTGTGCTGTATGGAGTTACATCGGTGATAATTACACCGTCATCTATTTTGAAATTTGTTTTTTCCGTATCGGTCATATTTCTGACCTTAAAGCCAACTTTATCAAATGAAACAGAAGAGCTGCTTTCGGTCTTATCTTTCTTTTCATTTTTATTTTCAGCCAGTTTGTCATCAACAGTTTCATCTTTTGGCTTTAGAGTAACTGTTTTTTCGATTTCTTTACCGTCACGGAAAATGAGAAGCTTCACTTTATAGCCGGCGGACTTGGATGCCACATAGCTCTGCAATTGATTGGGCTGGCTTATTTCATTGCCGTCAATCTTAAGAATAATATCTCCTCTGCGGACATCCTCTTTTGAGGCGGCGCCCCCGTCAACAATTCCTTCTACAATAACGCCCATCGGTTTATCCAATCCAACTGACTTCGCAAGCGCAGCATCAACTTCTCTGATCTGCACACCGATATAACCGCGGCTTACTTTCCCATTTGCAATTAAATCTTTGGCAACTGATTTGGCCAGGTTAATGGGAATTGCAAAACCGTACCCTATATATGTTCCGGTTTTGGTGGCAATAGCACTGTTAATACCAATTACTGCCCCTGATAAATCCACCAACGCACCTCCGCTGTTACCCGGATTAATGGCAGCATCCGTCTGAATAAAATTTTCCACTCCGTAAGAATCCTTTATAAGATTCAGCTGTCCTCTGTTTAACGCACTCACGATACCAGCCGTAACGGTTGAACTCAACGATAAGGGGTTGCCGATTGCCATCACCCACTGCCCAACTTTAAGATTGTCACTGTTGCCTAAGTACGCTTCTGAAAGTCCGGATGTGTTAACTTTAATTACCGCTAAATCTGTGAGTGGGTCGTTTCCGATTACCTTTGCATCAAATTTTCTCTTGTCAATCAGGGTGACCGTTACTTTTTTAGCATCTTCAACCACATGGTTGTTGGTAAGTATATATCCGTCATCACTGATGATGATTCCGCTTCCGGAACCTTCCTGCTCTTTAGGCATATCAAAATCCTGGAACGGGAAGAAAAAATCGCTGTGTGGATTTTCAACTTCAGAGACTACCTGGATCTGAACAATGGAAGGAGTTACCTTATCGGCAACCTCAATAAATGATTGACTAAAGGAGTTAGCATCAGCATTCAGATTAACGGGCGGAGTGTTTGACCCTAAAAATATGTCCGCCAATCCGGGACGAACCCAGTTAAATCCTGAAACCAAAATTGCACCAAGCACAATACCCGTGAAAACGAGAGCAAAGATGCCAACAAATTTTTTAACCTTCATTTTTCCAATCCTGTTTGTTTTGATAAAAACACATTAGTTCAAATTCTTAAGAGCCCGAAAACCGGGGAAATCAGGCACATGATACCTTAGGTACCCCTCCAGCATCATGGTGAGTTGATATTCCTCTTTTGAGGACAAATTAACTTTCTTGCCGTTTTTTAGACAATTAAGCCCGCTAAAAAGTTCCTCATTTATTGATTTTACTGAACCCATTTTCATGGAACAGTCCCGGCAAACCGGGCCGCATAAGCTGCTGAAACCTAGATTTTGACTCCCGGAAATCTCTTTATTGCAGTTTTGGCATTCAGTAAGCCCAATCTCATACCCTATGATTTCTGCTATAAAAACAGCAAATCTGAGGAAAAGTGTTCCCGGACTTTCATCTTTTTGATTCAGCCGCAGCAAAATTTTCTTCAGCCCGTTGAATAGCCGAAGATTTTCTTCATGCTCTTTGATAAGATGTATCAAAAGCTCAATGGTTGCCTGGGCGTAGATGAGCGTACGGTAATCTTCGCGGATTTCTGAAAAATATGATATCAGGTCTGCAGATGTTAGAAGTTGAATATCGCGGGAATCTTTGTTGTACAATACGATAGAAACAACATTCAAAACCTCAACCGTTCTGCCGGTCTTGGAATTTTTATCCCTGCCACCTTTAATTATTGCCGAAATCTTCCCCACCTTTTCCGTGTAAAGCGTTACAATTTTACTGGTATTACTGAAATCGGATTTACTGAGCACTACTGCCTCAGTGGTCAGGATACTGCTCATGGCTCAGGAATGTATAAGGCCGTTGAAAAACACCATGGTCTGTAATGATACCGGATATATATGATGACGGTGTAACATCGAATGCGGGATTTTCCGTATTCACCCACTCCGGTGCAACTCTGTTACTGCCGGCGAAACGTACTTCATCTGACGAGCGGAGCTCTATAACAATATCAGCTCCGCTTTTGGTTTTAGGATCAATGGTGGACATAGGGGCGGCTATGTAAAACGGTACATTAAACTCCTTGGCAAGCACTGCCAGCATAAAAGTACCAATTTTGTTAGCAGAGTCACCGTTTGCCGCAATGCGATCTGCCCCGGTAATTACAAAGTCGATATCACCGCGGGATAAATAA
>CAYYJL010000037.1:0-11376 GCA_964472245.1 uncultured Ignavibacteriaceae bacterium
GGTAATCTGGCTTCTTTGGTGGAAATAATACAAATTAATAACGCAACAATGTATATACTGGAGGCATCTTCAAAAGATGAAGTGGCAAGAGAGCTCCCAAAATATTTTGATACGCCGGAAGCATGGGATGTTTTCAGAAATGAGATGCATGTGCTCTCAACCGGCAGAAGAGTATTCCAGGCAGAAATACCAATCAGAACAATTAAAGGGCGGAGGAAAATTTTAGATTTAAAGCTGATAATCCCCGATGAATATAAAGATACCTGGAGAAGGGTACTGGTTAGTTTTACCGACGTGACGGAAATTAAAAGATATATCAGTGAGCTTCATGCAAGTGAGGAAAAGTTTAAAAATTATTTCAGGAACTCAACTGAAGGTATATATGTGGGAGAGTTTGATCAGCCGATAGATACCAGTCTTCCGGAAGAAGAGCAGGCGGATTTGATGTACCGGTACTCCTATATTGCAGATTGCAATGATGCGTTCGCAAAAATATACGGACTGACGAGCGCATCAGAGGCAATAGGTATGAGACAAGCAGAAGCCCACGGTACTGAAACAAACGCTGCCAACAGGGAATTTTTACGGAAACTTGCACGTTCACAGTACAGCGTAAAAAATGTACTGACAGAAGAAAGAGATATACACGGTAATTTGATGTATATCTCCAATAACACCGTCGGTGAAATAAAAGACGGGATACTCGTCCGCATTTGGGCAAGCCAGCTGGATGTAACCGAAAGAGTATTGGCGGAACAAAGACTTCAGCAGAGCGAAGAAAAATACCGTACGCTTGTTGAAACCTCACATGATTTAATCTGGACTATTGATGAAAAAGGAGTTATTACTTTTATTAATAACGCCGCAAAAAATATTTATGGCTATGACCCGGAAGACATTATCGGGCAGCCATTTCTGAAGGTCATCCCATCGGAACAGCAACAGGAGTATATAAACAATGTCACCGAATTAATGAACAGCCCGCAAGATTACAAACAAATGGAGGGTGAATACAAAAGAAAAGACGGCTCAACGGTACATCTGTTATCAAATTACCGGATACTGCGTGATGAAACAGGCCGCTTTACCGGAATGAGCGGGTCTTCTAAGGATATAACAGATTCGGTTGTAATCCGTGAAAGACTTCTGGCTAATCAGGTGCTGCTTGAGAACGCACAAAAAATTGCCAAATTAGGGTACTGGCAGCTGGATCTTGAAAAAAATAAGTTGTTCTGGTCAGAAGAAGTATATAAAATATTTGAGATTGATAAATCAAAAAAAATAGAAAGATTTGAAGATTTTTTTGAACGGGTTCATCCGGATGACCGGGCTGAGATGGAAGAAGCACAAACAAAAGCACTTACAGGAAAGGAGAAACTGAATTTTATTCACAGAATTTTACTGCCGGACGGCAGAATAAAATATGTGCATGAAAGAGGAGAGCTGCAATATTCAAAAAATTTCATTCCAATCAGACTTTCAGGAACGGTGCAGGATATTACTGAACTGAAACTTATTGAGGAGGAATTGCGTTCTAAAGCAATAGAGATTGAAGAATCACGCAGGCAAATAAGGGCTTTGGCTATGTATCAAAACGAGGTGCGGGAAGAAGAACGGAAGAGCATTGCAAGAGAAATACATGATGAAATTGGACAAATACTGACTTCGGTAAAACTTCATCTCGGGCTATTAGATAAAAAAATATCAGGAAACGAAATATCTCCCGCTCCGGATGAGCTCCGGAAAGAGCTGCATGGTCTTATGCATAAAATGGATGAGTCTGTTAAAATGGTACGGGTTATCATAAAAACACTGAGGCCGGAGTTTTTAGACTCACTCGGATTGATTGCCGCCCTGGAATTTCATATCGAAGAGTTCCGGGAGCGGAGTGGAATTGCCTGTTCGTTTGTACATAACCTTGGCGGCGTTCCAATCCCGGATGCACTATCCACGGAACTGTTCAGGATAACACAGGAGTCACTCACAAATATTTCCCGTCATGCTCAAGCTGATACGGCTATGGTTGAATTAACACGGAGAACAAACTCTGTGTATCTGCGCATTATTGATAATGGAATTGGCATGAATGCGGATGAATTATCCTCCGGCACTTTCGGGCTTCTGGGAATCAGAGAAAGGACAGAGAGTCTGGGGGGGAAATTTACACTTACAAGCTCTCCGGGTGAGGGAACTATTATTGAGGTGGAAATACCGCAGGCAGGAGAGAACAAGTTATAATGAAGGTAATAAAGGTACAGATATGATATCAATATATATAGCAGATGACCACTTTTTAATCCGGGATGGTCTAAAAAAACTTTTTGAGAGAGAAAGTGATATCACCGTAGCAGGTGAAGGCACAAATGCAGATGAAGTTATTGATTTTGTTAACAACCACCCCGTGGATATTATCATTCTGGATATTAATCTGCCCGGGAAAAACGGATTAGAGATACTTGATTATATAAAGCGGATCCGGCCCGAAATTAAAGTATTAATTCTTAGTATGTATTCTGCAGAAAGCTACGGAGTCCGGGCAATCAGATCGGGTGCATCAGGTTATATGAATAAAGAGAAATCATCAGATGAACTTCTTCTGGCAGTCCGGAAAATAGCTGAAGGGAGAAGATATGTCAGTCCTGAACTTGCTGAAAAATTGGCTGAAGAAATTGATGATAAAATATCAAAAACAGGTAAGGAAGCCCTTTCCAACCGGGAATTTGAAGTTTTACTGATGTATGCAAAAGGTGCTTCCCAGGCAGAAATAGCAGAGAGTTTATCTGTCAGCCCAAGTTCCGTGAGCACGTACCGGAGCAGAATTATGAAGAAATTGGGAATTTCCACAAATGCCGAACTGATTATGTATGCGGTCCAAAACAAGTTGATTTAACTATTCACTCTCACCTTACTGAGGTCGACGCGGTGTCGTTATAAAACGACACAATATTCATGCTTAAGCAGACAAATTTCTGTTTTTAATATGGGTATGTTTTCAGCATGAAAAATTCCAAGACTCTAAACATCTTTCTGGTGGATGACTCCCCTTACATCAGGGAAACCATAAAGGCGTTATTGAGTGAAAACGGGGATTATATTGTTTCCGGTGAAGCCGGTGGGGTGCAAGAGTCGTTAGAACTTATACCCCAAAGCCAATCGGACTTAATACTGCTCGATTTTCAATTGAAAGACGGGAACGCACTACAGGTCTTAAAAGCATTGAGAGATTCAGCTATAATGACACCGGTCTACATATTTACAAACTATGCTGATGACCGGTACCGCAATGCCTGCATTGAACTGGGGGCAACAGGATTTTTCGATAAAAATAAAGATCTTTTTTTACTGTGGGATGAAATTGAACGATACAGGAATAACTATCCTTCAGTGAACCGGAAATAACACGCAGCTGTTGAGCCGGGTTCAAGAATAGTTTTAATAATTGTTCATGTCGTTTCAGAGCGACACTCGGATTGCAAATCCCGCTATTTTTGTTAAACAATACATAAACTAATTTGGGAGGGAAAAATACAGGACTCAGGTACGCCAAAATGACGTATAGACAAACAAATAAAACAGAAACAAATTCAATGTTACAATATGACGGATACTTCCTCCGATTAATCAAGAGATTATCTCTTGCAGCCGGCTGGGCACTGTCAGTCGTATGTACGCTCCTGTTTTTCATAAGTGTTATTTTCCCCGGTTTTTTCGCGGTTGTGCTCCATCCAATAACCACGATGAAGACAAATACCATGGTTCTTTTTGTAGCCGGAGCATCAGCCCTGCTTGCCATTCATTACAGGTCTAAATATCCGGTACTCAGGCGATACCAAATCCTGCTTGGCATAGTTTTACTTTTACTCTCAGGCGTTACCCTGGCCGAGTATATAACAAAGAGCACTCATTACTTTACCCTGACAGCGTATATATCAGGAAGTGAAAGTGCGTTCAAATTTTTAAACGAAAGGATGTCCTTTAACACAGGTTTTGCGTTCTTTTTGATGGGGTTAAGCGTTTTATTAAAATCCCGGGAAAGTAAAACCCGGATAATATTATATCAGATTTTTATAATAGCCATTGCAGTGGTTTCCTGGGCAGGCCTTATGGGATATATATACGAGCGTCCGGAGCTGCTTCAATTAATGGATTCTTCTGCAATGACCCCTGATACCGCGGTCGCCCTGTTTGTCCTATCCATTGGATTTTTTAATGCAGCTCCTGAGGGGGGAATCATGAAACGTGTTGGAAGAAACAGTATGGGGGGCAGGATGATACGGTATTTTGTGCCGGCTATTCTGTTGTCTCCGGTCGTCATTGAATTGGTTATCAGGGGACTTGTCGGGCCCGGTTATGTATCCAAAGAGTATCATCAGATTATTCATTCACTGACCATTATTGTGTTTTTCATCGGATTTGTCTGGTTTGTGTTTTATAAGTTTGAAGAAATGGAAGCTAAAACATTTCATTCATCACAGCTGCTTGAGGTGATTTTAAATAGCGTTCCGCAAAAAATTTATTGGAAAGATAAGAACCTCCGGTATATGGGATGCAATAATCAGTTTGCCGATGGTTTGGGAATTCAGGATCCGGATGAAATTATAGGAAAAGACGATCTAACATTCTACCCGGGCAAAACAGCAGAAGAAATCAGAAGTGAGGATGAAGCTATTCTGTCCAGTAAAAAACCGGTGTTTCATCCCGGCAGAGCTGAAGTACAGAGTGACGGAACAGTTATCTGGAAAAGAGAGAGCAAGACACCTTTTTATGATGTAAACATGAATGTTATGGGAATCCTTGGCGCATATGAGGATATCAGCGGAACCAAAGCAGCCCAGCTTAAATATGAAACCATTATCAATACTTCAATTGACGGCTTTTGGATAAGTGATACCGGAGGGAAATTCCTTGATGTAAATGATGCCTTTTGTATGATGACCGGATACTCAGAAGATGAAATCCTTGATATGCGGGTTAATGATCTGGAACCAGCCGCATCAACAATAAAATTTTCTGACCGGCTTGCTGCTATTCCGGAAAACGGGCAGGATAAATTTGAAACTGTTTTTATAACAAAATCCGGGAAAGAAAAAGAATTCAGTTTGACAATAAACTTTCAGTCCGGCATCAGCGGTGATCAGATTTATGTGTTTGCCAGGAATATAACAGAGGAAAAACAGGAGGAGAGGAGAATCCGTTTAAGCGAGGAGCGGTACAGAACTCTGACAGAATCTTCAAGCGATTATATATATATAATCAATAGTAACGGAGCCGTTGATTTTGCAAATAAAGCGCTTCTTCGCCAGCTGGATAAAAGCAAGGAAGATGTAATAGGCAGAAACTATGAGCAGGTTTTTTCAGGTTCAATTTTTACCAACGCGTTTAATACGATACCGGAAGTACTTAAAACCAGCAAGCCGTACATTGGTGTTGAACAGATAGAAGGAAAAGATTCAACAACCTGGCTGAACACACGATTGCATCCGATTTTTGATACAGACGGAACTCCGGTGCAGGTTTTGGGGAACTCAAGAGATATTACCGAGCAAAAAACCGATGAAGAAGATCTGAGAGAAACGAAAGATTTTCTGGAAAATCTGATTACAAAAGCCAATGCGCCGATTATTGTCTGGGATAGTGACTGGAATATAACCAGGGTAAACAATGCCTTTGAACAGATATCCGGTTACCATGCAGCAGAACTGCTGGGCAAAAACATTATGATGATTTTTCCAAAAGAAGAGATTGAAAGAAAATACAGACTTATTGAAGACTTAAAACAGGGGGGACAGCTTATCTCCTCAGAGATACAGATATTGTCTAAATCCGGCAGCTTAAAAACCGTTTTGTGGAATTCTGCAAATATATATGATAATGACGGAACATCGGTAATAGCAAGTATTGCGCAGGGGACCGATATTACTGAGCGTCTTGAGGCAGAAGAGGAACGGAACCGGTTCTTTAAGCTCTCTTTGGATTATATGTGTGTAGCCGGTATGGACGGTTACTTAAAAAGGGTGAACCCCTCGTTTATGAGAACATTTGGTTATACAGAAGAAGAATTTCTTTCAAGACCATTTTTTGACTTTATTCATCCGGATGATATAAAAAAGACATACGAGGTAATGACTGAGTTGAATCAAAAGAATGCCATATCAAATTTTTTAAACAGATACCGCTGCATTGACGGCTCTTACCGCTGGCTGCACTGGGCATCTGTTCTGTATGGCGATAGAATATATTCAGCAGCCCATGATATAACTGACCTGAAGAAAACAGAAATACAGCTGCGTGAATCCGGAGAAAAATTACAGATTGCTCATGAGGCATCAGAAGCCGGTGTGTGGGAGTGGATTATTGAAAAAGATCAGCTGATATGGGACGACAGAATGTTCAAGATTTTTGGAGTCAGTAAGGAAAAATTTGAACACAAAGCAGCCTCATTCCTGAATTCCATACATCCGACAGATGTTGTAGATACAAAGGCAGCAATGGAAAATTCAGTTAAAACAAAGGAAAATTTTGACCGGGTGTACAGGGTAATCAGATCTGATAACAGCCACCGGTATATCAGTGCAAAGGGAAAGCTCTTTTCTGATGAGTTTGGAAATGTAGAAAAGATGATAGGTATATGTATTGATATTACCGACCAAAAAGCAGCCGAGGCACAACTGCGCACTGCTATTTTGAATTTAGAGCATTCAAATAAAGAACTGGAACAGTTTGCTTATGTAGCATCCCACGATTTACAGGAGCCGCTGCGCATGGTTTCAAGTTTTACGCAATTACTTGAAAAAAGATATAAAGACCAATTAGACCAGGATGCAAATGATTTTATACGCTATGCGGTTGACGGCGCAAACAGAATGCATAAACTGATAAGTGATCTGCTGGACTACAGCCGGATTACCACAAGGGGGAAAGAAACAGGCAGGGTAAATCTGAATGAGATATTCAGCTCAGCGGTGGCAAACCTGTATCACAGGATTCATGAAAGAGGAGCATTGGTTACCAAGGATATACTTCCTGAATGCATAGGGAATGAAATGCAGCTGACACGGGTCATTCAGAATTTGATTGACAATGCAATTAAGTTTTGCAAATCTGAAATTCCGTTAGTACATATTTCTTCAGAATTGCATGAAGATGGCATTAAGATTTCCGTTGCTGATAATGGTATTGGTATTAAAGAAGAATACAAAGACAAGGTTTTTATAATTTTTCAGAGATTACACGGTGCCGGGGAATATCCGGGAACGGGTATTGGTCTTGCTATCTGCCGCAGAATTGTAGAACGGCACAACGGTAAAATTTGGTTTGAATCAATACCTGGCCAAGGGACAACATTTTATTTTACATTACAAACGAGCGTGAATTATGGACAGTGAATATACAGCAATGATACCGGTAGAAATTCTTCTGGTGGAAGATAACCCGGGAGATGCCCGGCTTGCACAGGAGGCACTAAAAGACAGCAAAATGAAAAACAATTTATATATTGTTTATGACGGCATAGATGCGATGAATTTTCTGAGGAAAGCAGGAAAATACAGCGATGCTGTAACACCTGATTTGGTTCTGTTGGATTTGAACCTGCCGCTGAAGAACGGGAAAGAGGTTCTGGAGGAAATTAAATCAGATGACGACCTGAAGAGAATTCCTGTGGTAATACTGACAACATCCAAATCAGAAGAAGATATATTAAAATCATATAATCTTCATGCTAATTGCTTTATAACAAAGCCGATTGACCTCAACCAGTTTGTTAAAGTAATAAAATCTATTGAATCATTCTGGCTTTCAATAGTTAAGCTTCCGCCGAAGCCATAAAATGAATAACACACATACAGTTTCAAAATTGCCATTAAGAACAAAAGATATTAGTAGACAAAACCCTCTAAACAAAATACCGGCTATGCAAAACGAAAAAAGAATATTATTAATAGAAGATAACCCCGGGGATCAAATATTGGTCAGCGCTTATCTTGAAGATTCGGACAAGACAAATTACAGAATAACCATTACCGATAAGCTATCGGAAGCAATACTGATTCTTTCAGAATCACAGTTTGATGTTGTATTGCTGGATCTTAATCTTCCGGACAGCCAGGGCATTGTTACCTTTTCTAAAGTTATTGAGGCAGCCCCGGACATCCCTGTGATTTTATTAACAGGAATTGATGATGAAGAGTTAGCAAAAGAAACCATTAAACAGGGGGCACAAAACTTTTTAGTTAAAGATGAACTGAGCGGCCACTTATTAAAACGGACGATTCAATATTCCATTGAGAGAAAAAAAGCAGAGATGGAAATTGTTAAGCTCAACCGGTTGTATTCCATGCTCAGCGGAACCAATCAGGCAATTGTGCGGATTCATCAGAGGGATGAGCTGCTGCAGGAAATTTGCCGCGTAGCAGTTGAGGAGGGCAACTTTATGTTTGCGTGGATAGGGTTGATAAACAGTTCTCCTCAACCAATGAGTATTTATTCTTTTGGAAGCAATGCTATTGATAAAGAGAATCTGACTGTCTGCGAATGGATTTCAGAAAAAGCGCTGAATATGGGAAAACATGTATTTGTCAACTCGATTGAAGAAGATACATCAGATTCTGCAGCCAGAGAAGAAGCGATAAAAGCCGGCTGTAAGTCTGCCGGTTCTGTTCCGCTTACAATTTCCGGAAAAATTATCGGTACATTTAATGTACTTTCAGCTGACCCGACGGGATTCGGCGAACAAGAAGTTTCACTCATTGATGAAGTAGCTAAAGATATATCTTTTGCACTTAAGTTTATAGAGTCTGAGGCGGAGCGGATAAAAGCATCAGAGGAAAATCAATTTGTTGCAAGAGGGCTCAGGGATATATTAGACGTTTATGAGGGGAGTGATTTGAAGAAAAATGAATTTCTTGATTTTGCTTTACTGCAAATGCTGCAGCTTTCAGAAAGCAGCAAGGGTTTTTTAGCCGGGATTGCCGATGAACAGGAAAACCTCAGAATTCTTTCTATAACTGAAAGTCCGGATAAAATGGTATCCCGCAGCCCCGAAATAAAGTGGAGCGCGCTTCCGGATTCTGCCGCCATCTGTACAACCTTCAAGAATAAATCTATTCTGAAGGTTGGCTTAAACGATGGCATTGATACAGGTTCAATAGCTAAAATACTAAACCTGCCGAAGGAAAGTTCAGTGTTGATAGTACCGGTTGTGGAAAATGATGTTCCTGTTGCAGTAGCTTGCCTGGAAAGTAAACCGGGAACCTATTCCAATTTTGAAGTGATGTATCTGCAGTTAATGACTAACAGCATATGGAAGATATATAAAAGAAAGGAATCGGAGGAGCGGAACATAAAACTGAGCAAGGTGGTTGAGCAGAATACCGCTTCAATTATGATTACCGATACGAGCGGGACCATAGAATATGTTAACCCGAAATTTTGTGAATTGACCGAATATTCAAAAGAGGAATTGATTGGCCAAAATCCGCGGATATTAAAGTCAGATTTTCATTCTCCCGAATTTTACCGGGATTTTTACAAGCAGATATTTACGCAGGAGACCTTTACCTGCGAAATGCTGAACAAAAAGAAAAGCGGTAAGTTATTCTGGGAAAGCTCTGTTGTTTCTCCGCTGAGAAATGATAAAGGAGAGATTACCCATTTTATCTGTACCAAACAGGATATTTCCGAAACAAGGATTAATAAGGAAAACCTTATAAAACTTTCGCGGGCAGTAGAACAATCGCCTGTTTCAATTTCAATTTCGGATAAATCAGGCGTCATGCAGTATGTAAACCCAAAATTATGCGAGGTCAGCGGGTATTCTGCCAAGGAACTTGTTGGTCAAAACCACAGCATATTTAAATCCGGCTTTACGGAAAAGAGGGTGTACCAGAATCTCTGGTGGACCATTTTATCCGGCAAAGAGTGGAGGGGAGAATTTCTGAATAAAAGAAGCAACGGGGAACTGTACTGGGAAAACATGGTAATTTCACCCATTATTAACGAGCCCGGTGAAGTTGTAAACTTTATCAGTATAGGAGAGGATATTACTGATAAGAAAAAAATGATAGATGATCTGATAGAGGCAAAAGTAAAAGCAGAGCAATCCAACCTGCTGAAGGATTCCTTTATTGCAAATATATCACATGAAATACGGACGCCCCTGAACGGAATACTTGGATTAACAGCAATATTGAAAGAGGAATACGCCGGATATATAAAGCCAGATGATAATTTCCTCTTTGATGGTATTGATAGCGCATCCAACAGAATTATCCGGACTATTGACATGATTCTCAATTATTCCCGTCTGAGGAGCAATACATTTATTCTGAAACCGAAACAGCTGAATCTATATACGCTGTGCGAAAATGCAGTACATGCAAATATGCCGGCTGCGCAGGAAAAAAACATATCGTTAACGCTTACTTGCATCTCTCCGCAGGTTGAATTGTACGGTGATGAGTACACCATAAAAAATGCAATCGGAAACCTTGTTGAAAATGCAGTCAAGTTTACCAAGACCGGTTCGGTTAAGGTAATTCTGGAGCGGCCGGACAAAAAGACCATCAAACTCCAGGTGCAGGATACCGGTATTGGCATAGAAGAGGAATATCTGCAATATCTGTTTGAGCCGTTCCGGCAGGAAGAAATGGGTTACAGCAGATCATATGAAGGCGTAGGGCTGGGGCTGGCATTAACGCACGAGTACTTTAAGATGAATAATGCCGAGCTCAGTGTTACAAGCAAAAAAGGTGAGGGAAGCAACTTTACTGCTGAGTTTGATTTACGTGATGCCTCCAAAAGTACATCGGCCTCTAAAAGACCGAAAGTGCTGCAGGCGTAAAAATGATGTGACCTCTTAGAGAACAGTTCAGTCCGTCCGTGCAGAACCGGATGGATTGAGCTTAAACAGATACATTATACGGAAGCAGGTTTCAAAAACTCACCGTCAATTATTAAGAGTTTAGCTCCGGCGGGTGAGTTTGAACGGTGGGAACTGAGTGTGTCTGATACAACGTAGGTGTTTCCCTTACTCATAATAGTTTTTTCTCCGTTTTCCAGCTCGTTAATAAATTCCCCCTCTATGCAGTGGACAATGTGCCCCTTTTGGCACCAGTGATCAGCTATATATCCCGGCAGATATTCAACAATTCTGACCCGCATTCCGTCCAGCATCAGCGTCTGCCAGTATGAAGTGCCTTCTTCCCCCTTATATTCAACCTTTTCAACCGATGACCAATCTATATATTGTAATGGAATTATTGTATCTAATACTTTTTGATCTTGAGATTCATTCGATTTCTTTAAATATCCTTTTAATAATATTGTTGGCAATGACATTATATACATCTATAAAGTATTTTTTATTAAAAAAATGAT
>CAYYJL010000038.1:0-11315 GCA_964472245.1 uncultured Ignavibacteriaceae bacterium
GGAGAAAATTCGCCAATTGCTTTTTTGATTGCAGCAATGGTATCTTCCTTTAATTCTTTTGTTTCGCGGATTGAAGTAAATATCTGTGGATATTTGAGAGATATATATTCTTCAAATTCTTTTTCAAATCTTTTTACATCTGCAACAGCTACGGTATCCAGAAATCCGTTAATACCCACATATACACTCACAATCTGTTTTTCAACAGGTACCGGAGCGTACTGACCCTGCTTCAGCAATTCCACAAGGCGGGCACCTCTTGCCAGAGTTTTCTGGGTGGAAACATCAAGATCAGATCCGAACTTTGCAAATGCTTCAAGTTCGCGGTACTGGGCTAAATCAAGTTTTAAGCTTCCTGCAACTTTTTTCATTGCTTTAATCTGTGCGTTACCGCCTACTCTTGATACCGAGATACCAACGTTAATAGCCGGACGGACACCTGCGTTAAACAGGTTTGATTCAAGATATATCTGACCGTCAGTAATGGAAATTACGTTGGTCGGGATATATGCGGAAACGTCACCCTGCTGAGTCTCAATGATAGGTAATGCAGTTAATGAACCGCCTCCTAATTCATCATTCAATTTGGATGCTCTCTCAAGCAAACGGCTGTGCAGATAGAATACGTCACCCGGGTAAGCTTCACGTCCCGGAGGTCTTCTTAATAACAATGATACTTCACGATACGCTGCTGCCTGTTTGGTTAAATCGTCATAGATAACCAAAGAGTGTCTTCCGGAATCACGGAAATGCTCGCCGAGCGTTGCACCTGAGTAGGGCGCAATAAACTGCAACGGAGCCGGCTCAGAAGCAGATGCGGAAATAACGGTTGTATATTCCATTGCACCGTGTTCCTGCAGTTTAGCAATAACCTGGGCTACGGTGGAACGTTTCTGGCCTATTGCCACATATACGCAGAATACGGGATTGATGCCATTCTTTTTGGCTTCTTCCGTATGTGTATATTTCTGATTAATAATTGTATCAATTGCAACAGCGGTTTTACCGGTCTGACGGTCGCCGATGATTAACTCTCTCTGGCCGCGGCCGATAGGAATCATTGCATCAATTGCTGCAATACCGGTTTGCAGCGGTTCCTTAACCGGCTGTCTTTGCAATACACCGAGTGCTTTGCGTTCAATTGGTAAAGTTTTATCCGTATTGATAGGACCTTTTCCGTCTACAGGTATGCCGAGCGGATTAATGACGCGGCCAAGCATGGCATCGCCTACAGGCATGGATGCAACTTTACCGGTTCTTCTTACCAGATCACCTTCTTTAACCAGGGTTGATTCACCGAACAATACGCAGCCGATGCTGTCTTCTTCAAGGTTCAGTACCATTCCAAATACGTCATTAGGGAACTCAACAAGTTCACCAGCCATAACGTTGGAAAGTCCGTATACACGGGCAATACCGTCGCCAATTTGAAGCACGCGGCCTACATCATATATATCGGCTTCATCCTTAAATCCGGTTATCTGTTCCCGTAATATGGAAATTATCTCATCCGGTTTCACTTCTACCATACTAAAAATCCTTTGTATTCTCTTATCAATTAAGTGGAATTGTACTATTTAACAATTTACTCTTAACATTGCGCAATTTATTTTTCAGCGATGCATCAATAATAGTATCACCCGCTTCGGCAACAAATCCGCCGAGTATCTCTTCATCAATAACACCGTGAACGGTAATCTTTTTATTAAACTTCTTTTCAAGGAAAGCAGTAACTTCTTTCTTCTGTTCTTCGGTTAGCTCCACTACTGCGGAAACCGTTACATCCAGCAGACCGAGCTTTTCATCCCGTAACCGGGAAAATGAAACAGCTACATCATGAAGAATACCGATTCTTCCTTTTTTTACAAGAAACTCCAGATAAGAAACAGTTTCCTTATCCACTTTACCCTTAAAGATGGCAAACACCACTTTTGCTTTTATATCCTGATTAATCGTGGGATTCTCAAGGATTTTAGCAAACTGCGGAACTGATGCCACTGAACGGGCAATCAATTTCATGTCGTCGTTAACGGCAGCATCCGCTTTTTTCTCTAAGGCAATGCCTAGAAATGTGGCGGCGTATTTATCTGCAACTTTATTTATTGCCATGATTAATTTGATTTAATGTCTTGTAATGATTTTGATATCAACTCAGACTGAGCCGGTCTATCTAAATTCTTCTTGATCAGTTTTTCAGCAATTGAAATAGAAAGTTCAGCCACCTGATTTTTGATTTCAGAGAGCGACTCCTGTTTTTTTCTTTCAATTTCAGAAAACGCCTGTTCTTTTTGTTTTTCTATTTCAGCTTTTGTTTTTTCTGATTCGCTGCGTTTTAATTCCTCAGCAAAAGCTCTTGCATCGTTCAGAATTTTCTGAGCTTCCTCATTTGCTTTTGCAACAATGAGTTTATTTTCTTCAGTTAACTTCTGTGTATCCCGTTTAGCATTTTCAGCAGCTTCAAGTGAATCCTTAATGGATTTTTCGCGCTCATCCAATGCAGTTAAAATCGGAGTCCAGGCAAATTTTCTGAGAATAAAAAGCACTGTCAGAAATGTCAGAACGGTCCAAAACGCCAAACCGGGGTTTAAGTCAAGAAGGCCTCCGCCTCCCTCACCGCCGCCGGCACGGGAAAATGCCAGTAAAATTTGTGCTATCATATATCTCCGGAATTAAAAAATTCAACGGCAGCCGGGAGTCTCCCAACTGCCCTCAAAAAATCTTCCTCTTATTTACCGGCTAACTGGAAGCAGATTACGAGTGCGAAGAGTGCGATACCTTCAATCAATGCAGCTGCAATGATCATTGAGGTACGAATCTGTCCTGAAGCTTCCGGCTGTCTTCCGCTTGCTTCCATAGCTGATGCAGCAAGTTTACCTATTCCTAATGCTCCGCCGATGATGGTTAATCCGGCGCCGATACCTGCTGCTAAAGCTGCTAAATCCATTTGATTCCTCCGAGAATTGTAAGTTAGTTGTTTTTCGTTATTGTTATTATTATTTAGAAATTAATGATCCTGATGTACTGCCATCCCGATAAACAGGGATGAAAGCATTGTAAATATATACGCCTGCAGAAGCGCTACCAAGATTTCCAGCAGATAAACAAACAGTGCCAGGAAAAATGAGAAGCCGGCCATGCCCCAGGATTTTGTCACAAAGATCAAGCTGAATAAAGCATATATAACAATGTGACCAGCGGTCATGTTGGCAAAAAGACGAAGCGCCAGTGCAAATGGCTTTGTGAATAACCCGAGTATTTCAATCGGCGCCATGATAAATAACAGCGGCCAGGGTATTCCATGCGGAATTAAACCCTTGAAGTACCCGAAGAATCCATTTTTTCTGATTCCGCCAATCTGTATAACAAAAAAGCTGAGCACAGCCAGTGTTGCCGTCACAGCTATATTGCTCGTAACAGTTGCGGTAAATGGAATCAGTCCGAGAAAATTTGAAAAAAGGATAAAGAAAAAGGCAGTAAGCAGATAAGGAACAAATGTTTTATAACCATGCCCTATTGTCGGTTTGGCTATTTCATCCCTTACAAAGACTACCAGTATTTCAAAAAAATTAACAAACCCTTTAGGGACTAAAGATTTTTTATAGCTGCGTGCTACTGCGGAAAACACCAAAATCAGAATTAATGCTACCAGCACCATAAAGACTGAATGTTTGGTTAAAAGGTCAACTCCATAAACATTAAACACCGGAAGATGGATGGCGCCAAAAGGGGCAAAATCCAATTCTTTTCCGTTCAGAATATGGTGCATAATCCAATCCCCCTCACCGCCTCCGGCGTGAGAAAGACTATCGGAAATGCTGCCAACTGAATCGGCAGACACTGTATGTAGGGAGTCAGACATAAATCAGGGTTTTCTAAAGTTCTTTATCTTGGTTATGTAAAATATTTCCAGTCCGAGGAACAGAAAATAAAATAAAAAGAACACCAAGATAAAGTTTTTCTGATTCATTTTCAACAAATTTAGTGCTAAAAAGATTAGCAGCATGGCAAGGAACACGCGTAATATCTGCCCCCCGAATACCAATAACAAAAACGCCTTATCCGGCTTAAAAAAGCCCTTTTTGTTGAAAAAATGCCCTAAAAAGAAGAGTGATGAGGTGATTAAATGAGCTGCCAGGATTTCCGTGTAAAGCCCCTCAGGCAGCTGTTTTAGAGTTTTGAGGAGTATTACCGGGAGCAAAACCGGCAAACTGAGGTAAAGGTATAACCTTATAATTTTACGAAGACTTATCATTTTCCCCTTTGGATTCTTTCCTTCTGCGTTCGTTCATCTTTTCAATATGATTAACGGTTTGTATAAGATTGTACAGCCCCACAGAAATTCCCAGGAAGGCACCAATAAGCGTGAATACCGGGTCAGTGTCATACTTATCATCCAGCCAGTTCCCCCCCCATAACAGGAGGAGAACCGTTGCAGCCAGCTGCACGCCCAGAGTCAGATACGGACCGGCTTCCCTCCAGCCATCGGATGATTTACCTGCCAATCTGTCAGCTCTCTGAATTCATCGAACTTTTACCGTGAAATCGGGCACCTTCTTCAACAACTAATACTTTCGCATAAAGGTCCCCCTCAACCACCGCTTTGGCTTCAAGGGTCAGTTTGTCGTGGGAGTGGACTACTCCTTTAACAATTCCTCCAACGGTAATTGCTTTACCGTTAAGATTACCCAGGATTTCACCTGTATCTCCAATGGTAATATTTCCATCGGCGGTAATATTTCCATCAACCTTACCGTCAATTCTGATGCTCCCCTTTGTACCTATATCGCCCTTTATCTCCACGCCGGGGCTGATGATGCTTACCCCGTCGGCATAGTTGCCGGTTTTTGCTGACTTCATGTATACACCTTAATAATTGAGTAAATATTGTCTTGGATCGACAGTACTCCCCTCTTTCCAAATTTCGAAATGCAGATGCGGTCCATAGCTGAGTCTGCCGCTATTTCCGCTTAAAGCAATAATTTCACCCTGCGTAACTCTGTCACGCATTTTCTTTATAAGTATGGAACAATGTTTATATACAGTTATAAAATTGTTTCTGTGTGCAAGTATCACCATATAACCATCATCAACGGTAAAATCTGAAAAAATGACATAGCCGTTTGCACTGGCAAAAACCGGTGACCCTTCTTTTACGGAATAGTCCAGACCAAAATGCCCGCTTTCCGGCTTAAAATCATCAGTTAAAAATCCTTCAATCGGTTTTCTAAACAAAGGCGGTTCTGAACTTGCACCACCCAGCCAGTTCCACAGCGTGCTGAAATTAAAGGATAAAACACTGCCATCTTTAGGTGTAACCGTTCTATTATCATATTCGATTGAATTTATTGCCGATGAGTCACCAAGCAAGATTGCATTCCGCAAATTTTGATTTATCTTTTTCAGCCGTTCCACCTCTTCAACCAGCCCTTTTACCCGCACAGAAAGTGCATTAATATCACGTATTTCATCTTTGGTAAATCCGAGGGGGTCGGAAAACAAATAATTCTTAAGTGGCGTGCCGGAAAGTAAAACAAAACCAATCATCAGGACAACAGTTGTATATATCGTCAGTGCTGTTACAACAGGCAGAAACCGGAATGTACGGGATTTTATATTTCCGGAAGAACTTTCAGGTACAATCATAACTGAAAACTTGTTCTTCTGATATATACTGCGAAGCGTTCTCTTCGGTATTTTCATATCCTGAAACTCGCAAGTTCAAATTTACTGAGTATTTCGTCAAACGGTATTTTGCCTTCGCGCAAAAGTTCCGGCCTGGTTCCGGTAAGCCGTATCAGTGTGGAACTTTGATTAAGCTGCGGGGATGTCCCGTACAGCACTAAATCAGTAAAGTCTGCAAAGCTGCCAACTATTTGGGAAAAATCATTTATCGGCGGCTCCCCGCTTTTATTTACACTGGTTGAAATTAGCGGTGCCCGCAATTCGTTCAATAACTTCCTGCAAAAATTATGATTAGGTATGCGGAAGGCAACATCTTCGGTGCCCCAGAGGTTTTTCGTTTGTTCGTTTAATTTCAAAATAACCGAAACGGGGTTGGGCCATAAAGCATTCAGAAAATCGAGATGAACTTCCGATTTAATCTCAATGTACTTCATGAGCAGCTGCATATCACCAATCAACAGGATATAATGCTTTCTCTCATCCCGTTGTTTGAGCTTCGATATTTTTGAAACAGCTTCCTCGTTAAACGGGTTGCATCCGAGACCGTAAATCGTATCGGTGGGATAAATCATAATACCGCCGCTAAAATAAGTGCGTACACCAGATTCAATCGCTTCCGACGGTTTTTCTTCGATGTTTATTGTTCGTGATTCAGAAATTAAAGTCATGTAAAGTTTTTGCTTTCTCAAGTACAATAGACGGTTTCATATCATTTGCACACACAAATGTGCCGAGGGGGCACTCCCGTAAACCATGAATACCACATGGCTTGCAGACCTTCTGCAGCGATACATAACCGCTGTTTGAACCGTATGGATAAAATCCGAATTCCGGAACTGTTGAGCAATAAAGCATCAAAACAGGTGTGCCTGCCAGGTATGCCATATGTGCCGGGGCACTGTCGTTAGAAATCAGAAGTTTAACCTGTTTAAGAATAAGGATTGTCTCTATTATTTCCAAACGGCCACACAAATTTAGAATATTTTCGCTTCCCGATTCCACCCTGATTAATTCTCCGGTATCTTTTTCCGCTTCCGAGCCCAAAATAAGAACCTGAACCCCTTTTTCAGCATAAAATCTGCATATCTCAGCAAAATACATTGCCGGGTACTTTTTCGTTTCCCATACTGAGCCCGGTGCAATTGCAATAAATCCCGTACCGGTTTTGGCCCTGCCGTTTAATATTTCGTCAATTTTTAACTTAGCCGTCTCCGTAAAATTAAATGTGCTGAATAAGTCCGTTTGCTGATCAAATTTCTCCTCATTCAATAAAACTAAATGCCGCTCAATTTCATGCAAGTCAGGTCTGTATGGAAAGGTTTTATCAAACAATAATGAAAGAGAAGTTTTATCATATGTCAGCCGGGTCTCAGCTGAGATAAACATTGCCAGCAGAGTTGAGCGGAACGAACGGTGAAGCGAGTAAAGCAAAGAGTAGTGTTTGCCAGTTTCATTCTTTGCAAAACCAATAACAGCAGAAATCCTTTTGTGCTTCCCCCTTTTATCGAGTGTATATACTGTGTCAACAAATCCGAGTGAGGAAAACACCTGGCGTGCAGCCGGTGTGGTGACAACATCAATTTTACAATCCGGATTCAAACGGTGAAGACGGAACAAAAAAGGAACTGTCAGCAGACAATCCCCCAGAAATGCGGTCTGTATGACCAGGATATTATTTTTCAGTACTTCCATCGGTTGTGCATCCAAAGCCAGTCAGCAGGCCGTTTGCGCAGCTGCTCCTCCAAAGCGGATATATGCCGGCGGGATAGTTCTACAACTGCCTTTTCAAAATCTTCAGGCAAATCATCCTTTGATATCTCACGGAAGTTCATGATATAAGAGCCATTGTTCTGCCTTTCCATAAACCCAAGCAGAATAGGCGCACCTGTTTTAAGGGAAAGCGCTGCTGGGCCGGGATATATAGAAGTTTCCCTGCCCATAAACTCCATACGGATTCCTTCACTCGGACCACGTTGATCTGCCACCATGGCAATAATCCGCTTTTCAAATAACTCTTTATATACATTCTTTATAGATGCACCAAGGGGCACAAGTTTGTTCCCAAACTTTTCCCGTTGCCTATTCATCCAATCATTTACCAATGGATTGCGCTGATTTTTAACCACTATTGATAGTGATTCATTCATTAATACACCAATACCTAGCGCAGAGTATTCCCAATTGCCATAATGTGCTGTCATCAGGATAACACCGTTATTTTCCTCATACTTGCTGCGGATTAAATCTATGGTTTCAGACTGTACAATATGTTTAATCTTTTCTCTGGTAAGCAGCGGCATAAGCAGAAACTCTACTAAACTGACAGCAAAACTATGATAAGCAGCAAAACTCAGTTTTTTCTTTTCAGAATGCGGTAACTCAGGGAAGGCAATATCAAGGTTTTTAAGTACTACCTTTTTTCTGATGGGGATTATATAATAAAATACTGCTGCTATAACATAGGCAAAATAGCGGGATACAGTGAATCCCGCTATACAAAGCAGAAAGCTAAAAAGCCGGAACACAGCATATTCAAGCCGGTTTTTCAATAGTTTACTTATTGAGTGAGCTGATTCTTCTGAGCCAGTTTTCGTCCCTCAATTCACCGCGGTGCGTTGAGTGCAGCAACGTGTAATCAGAATAACCGGTGAGGTCTCCAAACACAAATATAACGCCCCCTTCAATATTGTGATATGTCCAGATTTCATACGGCTTGGTATCCACCTGATTGGGATAACGCTCAATTTCGCTTGGTTCACCATACATGATATATATTCTGCCGCGCTCAGTTTCCCACCCTTTTTTCTGGAATGCCCTGAAGTGGCCGTCGGCATAATTGATGCGCTTGAAATACTCCTTTTTAAATTCATTTTCGGATGTTTCCGGAATATTATCTCTTGATTTCCAGAAATTATACAGGAAGTTTTTCTTGGCATCCATAGTAGTAAGTCCTCCCCATCTGTTCTGTTCATCCTTTGTGGTTATGTAGCGTATATATTTATAGGCGTTTTCAACTTCTTCATCACTCATACCGCTGAACTCAGATGAAAAGAAATCCAAATCGCCGGTAACGGTTGAAGCTGTGTCAAGAACATTAGGATTATATATATAAAAACGTTTTTGCACTAATGCTTTATTATCACTTACCGTATCAGCAAGACTAACCACCAGTGTGTAAGCTCCGGAAGGATACTTAAAGATATTGATTGCGCCCGCTTCCACAATGGAAGGATTAGTTCTCCCCACATATTTTGCTTTTTTGTAAACAAAATTATCTTTTGAATTAATGATGCTCAGGTCAATACGGAGTATATCAGCATTAACATTCTTATTAACCCCGTAAAACTCTGTATAGTAATAGAGAACAGGTAAGGATTCGCCGTAAACCAAAGTCGGGTTCGGCGTTACCTCATAGGTGTTTTTATAGAAGATTGAATTTTCATCTTCTCCCTTTTTAATAGAGGCAGCCAGTTGTATGTCACTGATAGTAAACAGAGCTTTGGGTTCCGGGAGTATACGGACAGTGTAGTCATAACTTGCAAATAATTCAGGATTTTCTGAATCTCTGGCACCAAGTTTTAATTCATATTCTCCAAACGGCAGTACATATCCCAATACACCCATAAGACTTCCTGTAATTCCGGCAGAATCAGTTTTAGCATAACTGTTCTTAAACTGATATTCCTTGCTGAAAGTGAAGTTTTTATCCGTTTTTCCGGTTATTCCGATGTCTAAAAATCCTTTAACTACAACAGCCGTATCCTCATTATGACGGGTCAGACCTGCCTGCAAAAAGGAGTAGTAGATTTCCAAATAACCGGAGGAATCATTATTCCTGAACCTCGCGAAATCGAAATCAATCCGGAATGTATTTGACTGAGTATACCCCTCAGCAATAAAGAGGAGTACAAAAAGGGAGATAAGTTGTTTCATAATTTCTTAAATGAATTTTATCCAAATTTACGGATAAATCACCTGAATATGAAGATTTTACAGCGGGGAAATTTGAATAACGGCAGGAATTATTCCGGCTATACATCCTGAGGTACAGCCGGAATTTTAATAATGAGCGGTTTTACGGTCTGGCTATCACAAGCCCGAATTTCAGGATTTTTTCAGGCAATCCCGGAGACCGGACAATTGCTAAATACATCCCGGATGCCACACGAAGGTTATCCTCATTTAACAGATTCCAGTGCAGGAACGATGAAGCGGCTCCCTCCCATTTATCTGCTTCGGTGAGAATTTTTACCAACCTCCCCGCTACGGAGTATATCCTAATTTCCACCACTTCCGGCATATTAGTAAAGGTTATATATGAGTTTATCGAATTTCCGTTGCTTTTCCTTCTTTCCGCGGGACTGTATGCAAAAAGCGGATTCGGGAATACATTTATCTTATCCCATAACCCTTCCCTTTCATTTTGCGTTACCTTGCCGCCTGCCCTTGTTGAGAAGACATACGTATCACCCTCCATATATGGATAGGTATTAACAGGAATAATAAATTTGTCACCCGGCTTCGGTGCAGCTCCCTGCGAAAGAGCACTCAGATTTAGCACATACAATGCATCAAAAAGCCCGGAAGCAGCCACTCTCTTCTGATTTTCTGAAACAGGAATGGCAGCAGGATAGATATATCCCCGCAGATCTGCGTTAACGGTATCACTGCCGAATATGCCGCCGGTATACTGGACCTGACTGCCCGTTGGATCGTAATCTGCATTAAATATTATTATGGATTCCTTACTCAGATGAACATCCGTGCCGGGGTACCATATCCCATCCGGAGTTCCGCCTGGCAGGAGAGAGGATTTTTCCACAAATCCCACCGCAAGCTGTTTTTCAGTTCCGAGCACTGAATCAAGAACCCATGCCTGGAACGGCACATCCACAAATCCCTGCCTGAATAATCCTGCACTGCCGCCGGCAGTAGAAAGAGTATCTTTAGGCAGCAAAGCACCTGCATATATATAGCTGGCTCTTCTTTGCAGTGTATTATTACCGGAGAATCCGTTCAGATAGCGGTATGCTTTACCCGCCACACCAAACCTTATTTCTACTCTCTTAAGAGTATTCGCTTTGGTGATGGTGGATTTACGTGGAATCAGCTGCAATAATCCGGCTGCTGCTTCAATATCACTACCGGCATAATATGCACCTAATTCTCCATTTGCCGGGGTAATATCCTTGTACCAGATATTTGAAGCCGGTATATATGACTGCTCCGCCGGTGAGGATACCCCTGGAATGATATCCTTAACTCTCAACAGAAAGCCCTCAGTTATGGTGCCGGAAAAATCCGTAGTATCTCCGCGGTAACTGTCAGAATTATTAATCAGGATAGATCCGGTTTTAGAATTCTTTAACGTGTACCGGGCTTTATAAAACTGCGCGGAGGTATCCGGAATGAAGCTCACCTGATAATCATCCCCCGTTAGTTTGTCAAGTTCTACAGGCAGAACCCGGATATTTATGGATTTATTAGCACCGGTTGGCTTTGCCTCGATTATAGAGGAGACGTTCTGAACGAGATCGTTCTCGTGCAAAATACTCAGCATCGGGGCATCTAACTCAGTCATGGCAAGACCTGTAGTATCAACATATTGACCGGGAATGCCATACGCACCCGTA
>CAYYJL010000039.1:0-11214 GCA_964472245.1 uncultured Ignavibacteriaceae bacterium
CCCGGCAGCACTGTGCCCTGCAGATTCCATGCCCATACCAAACCGCTGTCCACGGCGGTCACAGTTCCGTATGCCAGTTCCGGGATTGAGTCCCCGGTCATATCACCGATAGCAACATTAGCAAAATAATGGCCTGAGTAAACCGGAATGGGAAAGTTTACAACTCTTGATCCGTCGTGATGGAATGCATAAATGCCGTTAAAATCAGGAGCGGGCAGACTTAGCTTTATAATTATTTCAAGATCACCGTCAAAATCAAGATCGTAGAGTGAGGGAGTTGCTCCCGGCGTAGAATATGTCAGTTTCATAGGCCAGCCATCCAGTGGTCTGCCTGTCTTATCCACAACGTGAATTGCTGCAATTGTGGAATCCGCAAGGCGTCCACCGGCAATGCAGACAATTTCGTTAAATCCGTCATTATTTAAATCCCCGACAACAGGGGCAGAGTCACCTCCGTATCCCAGATTTAAGGGGAAACCGGGCAGATATTCAAACTGAGTACCGTTGTATTTAAGTACGTGGAGCATGGCGCCGGTATAAGGGGATTCCCTATGGTATGAGGTTATAATAATTTCTGCTTTTCCGTCTCCATCCATATCAGCAAGAGCAGGAGTGGTGGATTCATGCTGGGAGCCGAGGAAGTAAGGAGAGCCCGTTATCTGCTGTCCGTTAGTTTTATAGACAAATAACATCCCGTTTTCATCGCCGAGCACCAGCTCCATTTTTCCGTCACCGTCAACATCGCCGGCTGCAGAAATCTCTATTGAACCGGAGTTTTGCAATGAGCCGGGTGCAAGTGAAGCGGGAAAACCAACCTGATACGCACCATTGGCCTTCCAGACAAAAAGTTCAGGAGTGGCAAAACTTTTTGTGACGGATACATTCATTACGGAATCACCGTCAAAATCTCCTACCGTGGGGGAATTGGAATAGAGCCCCCAATCGCTGCTTGCCGAGCGTGGCCACCCGTATTGATAGGGGATGTTTTGTGCCGTAATTGTTGCCGTCATCCAGAATGAGAATATCATTAAGGAAATCAATTTGAGCATGGTTTTCTCCGGTTATAAAAGTACAACCACAATTTACTAATATCTCCCTTTTTTAATTACCCCTTTGAGGGTTAAATTTATTATTTAAATTGAAATTATTCTTGAGTTTTCCGGGTATTAATGCTTAAAAAAATACTCCTGCTGACGGGGGGAGTGATTATATTTTTGACCGGATGCCTTATTTACGGCATTACGATGAATTTGAATACACCTGCATTAGCTGAAAAGCTGGCTGAAAAAGGACTGCAAAATATCACAAACCCGCACATAGTTGTTGTAAAAGATGCCTACGTTTTGCAGTTATACTCGGACTCCGTACTGGTTAAGGAGTACCGCGTCGTCTTTGGAACAAACCAAAGACCCAAAAAAACCTTTGGCGACAAAGCAACTCCTGTAGGTGTTTATTCGGTTTGTGATATAGATACAACAGGTCCATACGGCATTATGATGTACCTGAATTACCCTAATATGAGTGATATATCTGCCAGCTACCGGCTGGGAGAAATAAGCAAGGAAGAGTTTGAAAAACTGAAATTTGAGTATTTTTATAAGATTTGTCCCGGTGCTTCCGAACCTGTTGTTCACAGAATAGGAATTCACGGCATAGGGCAGCTGAATTTTATTTTTAAGAACCTCCCATTTGTTTTCAATTGGACAAACGGCTCAGTAGCTATGAGTGATGAAGGAATGAAAGAGTTATATTCGGTAATAAAGCGAGGCACACCGGTTGTCATTAAAGAAACCTATTAGTTATATACCGTATTTGGTTTTTACCGCTATACTGTTATACACGGCGGGGTGTGATTCGGGCAAACAAAATCCGGATGCAGCTGCAGAAACTAATACTATTAACGGCAAAGGAATATTGGAATATACCAGACAGAAATATAATCCCAACGCAGGCAATGCTTTTTACGGGGTGTTTCTGGATGCGGAAAAATATGCTGCTGTCACCGTTGAAGAGGTGAGTAATATATCTGACTGGGGTATCCGCTTTGTACTGCTTAATCCCGTCAACGATACACTTGAGGTGGTATATACAAGCAGCATACTTGAGGGCTCACTGCAGGAATCTATCCTGAAACCATGCCGCATTCAGAATTTTGATTATGATATGCTGTATTATAATTCCGGCTCGTACTTTCTTGGCTCCGGCGGCGGGGATGTTTATGTATATCTGGCTGATTTTGAGCGTAAGATTATATATCAGGCCTACGGAGAAGTGAATAATGACGGGGCATTAATCCTGCATATATCTTCAAATCTGCCGGAAGAAGTTTACGGGTTTATAATGAGTGAACTGAAAACGAATTTTTCCTCACTGATTATAAATCACACAGACAGGAGCAGCTGATTATATGCGCCGCGTTTTACTGTTTTTGATATGTTTTACCCTGACGGGTATTTTGCCGGCGCAAACTGCGGAAAAACCGGAACTGCGGGAAATCATATTCTCAGGAAATCAGAAAATAAGTTCCGGGAGTCTGCTGGATATTATATATTCAGAGGAGACACCTATCTGGCTGTGGAAATTCCTGAACTCCTTTTCCGGGTTTGGAGCACCGCCTATATACTTTGAGAACAGTACCATTCAGTATGACCTCCGTGCTCTTGCGGATTTTTATACATCAAATGGATTTTTCCAGGCGGAGTTCAGTGCAAGGCATGATACGCTTGATGACGGTGTGTACGTATATTACGATGTAAAAGAGGGGCCGCAGTCCAAATTTGGTGAGATAGATTTTTTTGGGTTCCCGAAAGATGATTCCCTCTTTGTTGTTGAAGCAATGCGCGGTTTTTCGTTGGACTCCACGCAGTACTTTAATCAGCAGCAGATAAAAGCCAATATTGATAACATCATCCTCTTTCTGGAAAACAACGGGTATATGACTGCCCGGTTTGACAGTACTATAATCCTCCGCGATACCATTGAACACCGGGCTCACCTGCTGGTGCACCTTTCTTTAGGTGACCGGTTTACTATCAGCAATGTTGTGGTTGAAAAATCAGGGCAGGGGAGTGATGATGTTGAAGATGAATTGCTCACGGATATTGTAGGTATAAGATCAGGTGAGATATACAGTCTGGAGAAAATCCGGCTAAGTCAGGTCCGGCTTTACAGGACGGGTTTGTTTTCCACTGTTATCCTTAATCCGGTTTTTGAAGATACAGCGAACAATACAGTGCCGCTCAAAGTTGCAGGAACAATCGGCTATCTGCATGAATTTGCACCGGAAGTACTGATGAACAATCAGTCGAATACCTTTAATGTGGGTCTTGGCGGTACGTTTATCAAGAAAAATTTATTCGGCAGGGCAAGAAAATTCAGCACGTCCGGTTCGGCTGGTTACAGGGATATATTCCGGACAAATTTTGAGCGGATAATTAAAACTTTCTCGCTTAAAGATACCACTATACAGGGCTTTATAGATGGTACGATGAAAATTGAACAGCCGTATATATTCAACCGGCCGATACTCGGCATATTTGAAACATATTACCGGATTAACAAGGAGTTAACTTCCAATAAACGGAACTACGGAGGCAAACTCAGTTTTGAGTTTGAGTTACCGCGATATACATTTATCAATTTTATAACAGCGTATTACAATCTTGAAATTGCAGATGAGCTCTTTGCAACTGATGACGGTTTAAAATCGCTCAATAAAACACTATCTATATTGGGTTCTGACCTGAGGTCTTCCCATGTGGATAATCCTCTGTTTCCCACATCAGGATATAACTATTCTTTTCTTGTGGAAGAAGCCAATATACTGGAGTATGGATTTGCAAAATTATTTTCCGCCAATTTTGATGAATCATTGTTTTACAAACTTGCTATAACGGGTGCGTTTTATACCAGTTTGAATCGGAATAAGACTTCCATCCTTGGCGGTAAATTAAAGACTGGTCATATACAAACGTATATAGGGGATGATGCAGGTATTCCAACTACGCGGCGATTCACTGCCGGAGGAAGTAACTCTATACGCGGCTGGGCAGCAAGGCAGCTTGCACCGATAGAAACACGGCTGCTGGACGGTGAGGAAATTCTTATACAAGGGGGGAATTTTATTTTAGAGGGTTCATTGGAACTCCGCACAAAATTTCTAAATGATTTTGGCGTGGTGCTGTTTACGGACGTGGGCAATGTTTGGAATAAGTACACGGATTTCAGCTTCAAAACGATTGCTGCAGCAGGTGGGCTTGGTTTCCGGTATTACTCTCCCTTTGCACCGTTCCGTGTGGATATCGGCATCAAACTGTATGACCCCAACGATACCCGCGCAATAGGTAAAAAGAAGTTTTTTGGCGAGCTGATGGAATATCATTTTGGAATTGGCGAAGCATTTTAAGGAAACGGTATGTTTACACATAAGACAAATGTAAGAGTCCGTTATGCAGATACAGACCAGATGGGTTTTGTATATAACGGCAAATACTTTGAGTATTTTGAAGTTGCCAGGACGGAACTGCTCCGTGATAACGGGCTGACCTATAAAGGAATAGAAGAAAGCGGATATATGCTCCCCGTTCTGGAAGTGAGGATTGCTTATAAGAGTCCCGCATTTTATGATGAACTGTTGGAAATTGAAACCCGGGTTGAAGAAGCCCCGCAAACACGAATCTCCCTGAATCATAAAATATATGTACCTGAACGGCAAAAACTAATCTGCGAAGGATTTGTTCAGCTTGTGTTTGTTGAAGCAGCAAGAAAAAGACCTGTTAAAGCCCCGCAGTTTTTTGTTGATGCCTTTAAGAAATTTTATGAATAACCGGCTTTTATATACTCCCGAATTGGATGCTCTGATAGACCTTGCCCTGAAGGAGGATATCAGGAGCGGTGATATAACAGGCAACGCTATATTCTCCGAAGCAAAAGTAAATGCGCAATTTCTTGTAAAAGCAGCCGGTGTTATTGCCGGACTGCCGCTGATTGAGATGATATATACTAAAACAGGGGGGCAGGTTGAAGTGGAGCTGTTATCTGAGGATGGCGATGCTGTGCAGACAGGTGATATTGTTGCACGAATACGCGGCGGAGTGAAAGAAATCCTCGCGGGGGAAAGGACAGTACTTAATTTTTTACAGCGTATGAGCGGTATTGCGACTAAAACCGCACATTATATAGAGGCGATGGGTGATACTGAAACTAAGCTGCTTGATACCCGCAAAACAGTCCCCGGGCACCGATTGACTGATAAATATGCTGTTTTGTGCGGAGGAGGTACAAACCACCGTACGGGCTTATACGATATGTTTCTCATCAAGGATAATCATATTGCCGCAGCAGGTTCCATAACGGGTGCAATAAATAAATGCAGGGAGTATGCATTGGCTCAGGGACTGTCCGTCAAAGTTGAAGTTGAAGTGGATACATTGGAACAGTTCCGTGAGGCGTTAAGTGCCAACCCGGATATTATTATGCTTGATAATTTTTCCGTGGAGGATATTAAATCTGCAGTTGCTCTCAATAAAGGGAAATGTAAATTGGAGATTTCCGGCGGGGTGGAAATTGAATCCCTGCCGATACTTGCCAAACTTGGTGTTGATTATATATCCAGCGGAGCTTTGACTCATTCCGTCCGTGCACTGGATATCTCACTGGAAATAACAGGTTAGCCCCTGATGTTTCATAAAATTAAGCAGCTCACCAAGGAAACTGCACTGTATGGCTTAAGCACCTTTGCTGCACGGTTCCTGAATTTTTTCCTGGTGCCGTTTTACACAAATATTTTTCCTCCCGCAGAATACGGCATCGTCACAAACCTGTATGCTTACTTGGCTGTATTCAATATTTTGTTTCTGTACGGGATGGACTCCTCCTTTCTTAAAAACGCAGCCAATGCGGAAGGTGATGATAAGAAAAAAATATTTTCAACTGCCTTCTGGGGGTTAAGTGCAACCGCGCTGCTGTTCGCCGGGGTATTGTGGTTGATATCCGGTTATGCGGTGGAGCTTGTCTCACTGGCACCATCGCAATCGTATATATACTACTACTGCATCGGCATTCTGGTTTTTGATAATTTAAGCGCTGTACAGTTTTTGCAGCTCCGCATTGACCAGAGACCGCTTCACTTTAGCTTAATCCGTTTCGGCAATATAGTAGTTAATATAACACTTAACCTTCTGCTGATACTGGTGTTTGATTTCGGCGTTGAGGCGGTGTTTATCAGCAATCTGGCAGCATCAGTTTTTTCCTATGTTACACTGCTTTCCACGCAGAGTCTATATTTAAGAATGCTGTTTGATTCCGCACTGTTTAAGAAAATGTTCTCATTTGCGTTACCATATTTACCCGCTGGGCTTGCCTCATCTTTTCTGCAGGTGATTGACCGGCCCATTATCGAAAACTATCTCGGGCTGAAAGAGCTTGGTATATATCAGGCAAATTACCGGCTTGGCATTTTTATGATGCTTTTTGTATCCATGTTTCAATTTGCCTGGCAGCCCTTTTTCCTGAAAAATTCAAAATCGGAAGAAGCACCCAGACTTTTTGGCAGGATATTTACCATCTTTGTTTTTGCCGGGTGTTTAATCCTTATATTCTTCTCTTTCTTCCTGCCGGATATACTCAGGATTTCCATCGGCGGTAAAACGCTCATTGGCGCTCAGTATATGTCAGCCATGAGCATGGTTCCCATTATCCTTGCTGCATATCTCTTTAACGGTATATATATATTCTTTAATGTTGGAATACTTCTTAAAGATAAAAGCTTGATTGTACCGGTTTTTGTGGGCATTGCCGCAGTTCTTAAAGTGGTGATAAGCGTTTTGACTTTACAGACTTTTGGTATATACGGTGCTGCATGGGCTTCATTTATCAGTTATTTCTTTCTTGCCGGTGCATTTTATTTTTATTCGTCTTCATTTTTTCCTGCGGTATTGGAATTTAAGAAACTTGCTATTCTGGCATCGGTAACAATCGGCACCATGGCTTTTATTTTATACTTTAATTCACTTTCCATTTGGTTAAGATTATTGTACTTTAGCATGCTTCCGGTAATACTGATTTTGAGCGGCTTTACTTCCGTTGCGGAAATACAATCACTTATGCAAAAATTAAAACCGGGGAAAGGAACAAAATGAAACAGATTATCTTCAAAAGAATTTCTCAGGAGTTCAGTGATTTACCCCTCCCTGCTTATCAATCAGCCGGCAGTGCGGGTATGGATGTAACTGCAGCCGTTCAAACTGAAATTGAATTGCATTCAGGAGAATATACTGCCGTGCCAACTAATCTTTCTGCGGAAATTCCGCAAGGATATGAAATCCAGGTTCGTCCACGGAGCGGGCTTGCATTAAAACACGGAGTAACGGTGCTTAACTCACCGGGAACTATAGATTCCGATTATCGAGGCGAAATAAAAATTCTGCTGATTAATCACGGAAAAAATTCATTTGTAATAAAAAGGGGGGAACGCATTGCACAGCTTGTACTTTCACAAGTGATACAGGCAAAAATTGTTGAATCTGACAGTTTATCTGAAACTGAAAGAGGCGACGGCGGTTTTGGTTCCACAGGAGTAAAATAAAATAATTTTACAAGTGGAAAATGTGGGGAATGATTTGTATGTTACTGCTTCTGCCAGGCGCATCTTTCTCAAAATATAATTACTGAAAATTTCTTATGCCGGATTTTATCCATCTTCATAATCATACACATTACAGTTTAGCTGACGGAGCCACCAGCGTTAAAGGGCTCGTTTCCGCGGCCAAAAAGAACGGTATGCAGTCCGTTGCTATAACTGACCACGGTGTGATGTTTGGTGTTCCGGAGTTTTATAAAAAATGCAAAGCAGAAGGTATTAAACCAATTGTGGGGATGGAAGCATACATCACCCTGGACTCCACCCGTCATTACAAGCAAAAATTAGAAGACCAAAACGGCAGAAAAAGAAAGGGATATCAGCATCTTATCCTGCTTGCTAAAAACCGCAAAGGATATCAGAATCTCATTAAACTTTCTTCAATCGGGTTTTTAGAGGGATTTTACTATAAACCAAGAATTGATATGGAGGTGCTCCGGCAGTACAGCGAGGGATTAATCTGTACCAGCGCATGTATCGGAGGGATTGTAAGCCATTATGTAGTGACCGGTGACCTGGAGCGTGCAGAAAAAGTTTCCCGCGAATTTAAAGAACTCTTTGGGGATGATTTTTATCTTGAGCTGCAAGATCATGGAATTGAAAACGATAAAGCAGTGCTGGAGCATGTTCCCCGCCTTGCCAAAAAGCTGAACATAAAACTTGTTGCAACCAATGACTGTCATTATATAAATAAAGATGATGCCAGTGCACATAACGTCCTGGTACAGCTGGGTGATAAATCCGGCGAAGCGGATTACAGAAAACTGCGGTACGGAACAGATCAGCTTTACTTCAAATCTGAAGCAGAGATGAAGGGGCTGTTTAAGAACTGGCCGGATTCAATTGAAAATACGCTGGAGATTGACAGTAAAATTGATCTTAATCTGGATGAATCGGAGAGTCATTTCCCTGAGTTCCCCATACCGGATGATGCTCCCGTTAAGACACTTGACGGATATCTTGAGCATCTGACCTGGAAAGGTGTAGAGAACCGTTTCGGTGAAATTACAGAAGAAGTAAAATCCAGAGTGGAATTTGAATTAGGTACAATAAAATCCATGGGGTTCCCGGGATATTTTTTGATAGTTCAGGATTTCATTAACGCTGCAAAAGATATGGGTATTCCCGTAGGACCGGGCAGAGGGAGTGTTGCCGGCAGTTTGGTGGCGTATGCTCTGGGGATAACTAATGTAGATCCTCTCAAGTATGATTTGCTTTTTGAAAGATTTCTGAACCCTGCCCGCCGTTCCATGCCTGATATTGACGTGGATTTTGCGGACGATCAGCGTGGTGAGGTGATTAATTATGTAAAGCAGAAATACGGGGAAGAAAACGTTTCACAGATAATTACGTTTTCACGTTTGTCATCAAAAGCAGCAATTAAGGATGTTGGCAGGGTTCTTCACATTCCGCTGACTTTGATAGATAAAATAACTAAGGTTATTCCTTCCAAGTTTGGTAAAGTGCTTTCCATAGAGGAATCGCTGGATTTACCTGAGCTGAAGTGGCTGCGGGACTCTCAGGAAGAGGATATGAAAAACCTGATCACCTTTGCCAAAAAATTAGAGAACCTGAACCGGAATCACTCCAAACATGCTGCAGGTATAATTATTACCTCCAAGAAAGTGAGTGATATAGTTCCTCTTGCAATTGCGGCAAACTCAGAGTCTGACAATAAGGAAAACGGAAAGCAGCAGGAAATTGTAACGCAGTTTAACATGAAGGAACTGGAAAGCTCCGGATTGTTAAAGATGGATTTTCTGGGGCTGCGCACACTCACCATCATTCGTGATACGGTGAAGATGATAAAGGAGAATTACGGCAGAGAAATCGATATTGAGGATATTCCTTTAGACGATAAAAAAACGTATGCGCTCTTTACCCGCGGGCAAACAACCGGAGTGTTTCAGTTTGAATCAGCCCCCATGCGGGAGCACTTGAGAAAACTCAGGCCTGCAAGCATCAGCGATCTGGCAGCGATGAATGCATTGTACAGACCCGGCCCTATGGATTTTATTAATGATTTTATTGACCGTAAGGCAGGCCGTAAAAGAATCGTTTATCTGCATCCTTTGCTAGAACCAATTCTTAAAGAAACATACGGTATCATTGTTTATCAGGAGCAGGTAATCCAGATTGCAAACGTCATCGCCGGTATGACTTTGGCTGATGCAGACTTGCTCCGCCGGGCGATGGGTAAAAAAGATCTGGCTGCAATGAAAACTCAGGAAGAGAAATTTATATCCGGAGCAGTGGCAAAAGGGGTTAAATCCAATGTTGCTAAAGAGATTTTTGAGAATATAGATAAATTTGCCAACTATGGGTTTAATAAAAGTCATGCGGTGGCATATTCTTTAGTGGCATATCAGACTGCCTATCTGAAGGCAAATTATCCGGTTGAGTTTCTTGCAGCCAACCTCACTCATGAAATGAAGAACAAGGATAAAATCTCGGTTTTCCTTGAAGAGTGCCGCAAACTGAAGATTGAAGTGCTCCCGCCGGATGTTAATCATCCTTCCATTCTGTTTAATACGGAAAACGGAAAAATCCGGTTCGGACTCTCTGCAGTGAAAAATGTGGGAGGCAAGGCAGTTGCAGAAATTATTGAAAAGAGGAAAAATTTAGGTGCTCCGTTCAGTTCCCTGTTTGAGTTTATGCGAGAAGTGGATACCACAACGGTCAATAAAAGAGCATTGGAAGGGCTTGTTTTAGCAGGTGCCTTTGACAGCATCCACAGAAACAGAAAACAGCTTTTTGATAGTATTGAATCCGCGATTAATCATGGCTCCAGGGCAAAAGATTATTTAGAAACAATTTCCGGCAGTTTATTCGGGGGATCTGATGAAATGATGCAGATAACTGAACCGGAACTGCCTCAAACTGAAGACTGGGGAGAAGATGAGCGGTTAAAATTAGAGAGGGAGGTACTTGGGTTTTATCTAACAGGGCATCCACTCCGGAAATTTGAACTGGAAGTAAATTCTTATTCCACAATCAGCTTAGGTGAAGCCGGTGAGCTTTCTGATACAGAGGTTGGCGGGATGGAAAGAGTTGTGGGTGTGGTTACAGGCATTAACCATAAGCTCGACAAAAGAGGAAACAAGATGGCATTTATGACCATTAATGACCTCACCGGCAGCTGCGAATGCATGATGTTTTCCACTGTTTACCAGAAATGCGGCGAAAAAATTGAGCCGGAAAAAGTTTTCGTATTTTCCGGTTATACAGAAAAGGCGGGGGATAATCTTAAGCTCAGATTAGAGGATGCAATACCCATAGAGGATGCCAGGGATATTCTGACAAAATTCATCAATATCCGCATTGACCCGGAACAGCACTCTCTTGCTGATCTGAAAAAATTAAAAACGGTGCTGGAAAAAAATGAGGGAAATCTGCCTGTTAATATCACTTTGGTCTCTGCAGAGTCAGGTGAAATCCAGAAATTCCGGCTCCGGGATCTGGCTGTTTCCAACAATGACAGGGTGGTAAAGGAACTTTGCGGCTTGTTGGGCGACCAAAATGTGATTCTTGCGGTCTCAAAAGCGTAAATCCTCATTTTCAAAATTGTAAGATGA
>CAYYJL010000040.1:0-11167 GCA_964472245.1 uncultured Ignavibacteriaceae bacterium
GAGTATATCATCACGGTAAAACAAAACAGATATATCCGTATAAAGGTGGAGTGCAGTGAGGGAATCTTCATACATACATGTTTGGCGCGCAAACGGGAGCAGCGTGTTCAGCAGCGTTGTATCTATATATTTATCCAACGGCAGTGCCCAGCGGGAAAATCTTGGAATCCAGATTACATCCACGCTGAAAATATCTATCCTGCTGCTCTTGCTCCGCAAATACCGCGCAAGCAATTCCTTCCTTTGGTTGGTACTGAATTTTTCAAATGGAAGGTTTATGGTTTCTACGCGTATCTTACCGGCATACTCACTGTTAAATTTGTTAATAACAGTCTGATGTGCGGGGGAAATATTATCGGCAAAGTATATAACCTTTTCGCCTGATCTTGCCACATCATCATATGAAACCGGGGAAAAGATAAAAACGATCAGCACAAACAAGGTAACCAGTACCGTGCTGACCACTAAATAAAATATCTTTTCCAGATTCATTTTCATATTTTTTAACTTTTTGCTCCAAATATAGACTAATTTTTGATTGCTCTTTTACCGGATACGCAATTATCCGCCGACCGGCAGCCAAAATTATGCTCTGCCCCCTCATCTTTTTGTTTTAATATCTTTCCCTTTATTATCATTTTAATAAGTGATATTTATCAAATTAATAAATTACGACGTTTTTTGCCTCTGTTATTTTACTAAATGTTACAATTTTGGTTAAAATATTCAGGTACAATTATTGCCAAGAATTATATTTATATTATTTCACCTTAAAAGAACCGGAGTTTCTTAATGGCTGGTATCGGTACCGATTCTAAGACACACTTCTCCTCTGACGGCGGAGGTAAAAAATATACGTTTGAACTTTCAGTTCTGACGTCTTTGTTTTTCATGTGGGGTTTTCTGACGTGTTTGAATGATATTCTCATTCCTCACCTGAAAAATGTCTTCTCTCTTAATTATACTGAATCCATGCTGGTTCAGTTTACATTTTTCTTTGCTTACTTCCTGGTATCTCTGCCAAGCGGAAAAATAGTTGAAAAAGTTGGTTATAAACGAGGTATCATTATAGGATTGGTTACTGCCGGTATCGGTACGTTAATGTTCTACCCGGCAGCAGGAATGCGCTCATACGGTGTTTTTCTGACTGCACTTTTTATTCTGGCTTCCGGAATCACTCTTCTGCAGGTTGCGGCAAATCCCTATGTTACCATTTTAGGTAAACAGGAAACCGCTGCTTCCCGTTTAAATCTCACGCAGGCGTTTAATTCACTCGGAACCACAATTGCCCCTTATTTCGGTTCTCTCTTGATTCTTTCCACTGCTGTTAAAACAACAGAACAAATGAATACAATGACAGCTACGGAATTAGAACTGTACAAAGCAACTGAAGCTGCGGCTGTTCAGTATCCTTATCTCGGACTTGCTGCCGTCCTGCTGCTCATTGCAGCTGTTTTTGCTTTTATAAAACTTCCGCAGATTGAAGCCGGTTCCGCTGACGCCGGAGACGAGACTGTTGCCCGCTATGACCATCTTCATACCTCTGCCTGGGGATACCGTCATCTTATCATGGGTGCCATCGGTATATTTGTTTATGTCGGCGCAGAAGTTTCCATCGGCAGTTTCCTTGTAAACTATATTGGTTTTCTCGATAATTCTATTGCTGAGGTTGATGCCGGTAAAATGGTTTCCTTCTATTGGGGTGGTGCAATGATCGGAAGGTTTATCGGCTCGGCGGTGCAGCGGAAAATTAATCCCGGAACCGTTCTCGGCTTTAATGCAATAGCCGCAGCGCTCCTTGTTATTACTTCCATGATGTCATTAGGAAATTTAGCTATCTGGTCAATGCTGCTTGTTGGTTTATTTAATTCCATCATGTTCCCTACCATATTTTCACTTGCTCTGCATGGCTTAGGCAAACATACCGGTCAGGCATCCGGAATCCTCTGCATGGCTATTGTTGGCGGCGCTATTGTTCCTGTGCTTCAGGGACTCATTGCTGATTCAATTGGTATTCATCACGCTTTCATTCTGCCGGTTATATGTTATATATTTATCTCATATTACGGCTTTGCAGGCAGTAAACCTGAATTTACAAAAGCATGAGAATATATACACATATTCTGAAGCTAACACTTTTTTTTACCCTCATTATTTGCCTGACTGTCTCTGCACAGTCGGGCAATTTTGTTTCTGCAAAAGGGACTAAAATTGTTGCTCCGGATGGTTCTCCCATCCTGCTAAAGGGCATTAACCTTGGCAACTGGATGGTGCCGGAAGGATATATGTTCACCTTCAAAAAAATCAGTTCCCCGCGGCTTATCCATGATTTTTTTAACGTCCTGATGGGTGAAACAGAATCAAAAAAATTCTGGAATTATTTCAGAGAGCACTACATCACCGCAGAAGATATCTACTTCATCAAAGAAGCCGGATTCAATTCTATCAGAGTCCCTTTCCACTACAATCTCTTTGTGGATGATTACGGCACCCTGCAGGGTCCGGGATATGCTCTTATGGACAGTGCCGTTGCCTGGTCTGCGCAAGCCGGTCTCTACGTCATTCTTGATATGCACTGCGCACCCGGCGGACAGACCGGTGACAACATTGATGACAGCTATGGCTACCCTTTCCTTTTTGAAAGCGATGAGCTGATGAATCTTACCGCAAAAGTCTGGGTGGAACTCGCCCGCCGTTATGCCGGTAACACTACTGTCATTGGTTACGACCTGCTCAATGAACCGATAGCCCACTATTTTGACAAAGAACATTTTAACCCAAAGCTTGAACCATTCTTTAAAATGCTCACTGCCGAAATCAGAAAAGTAGATAAAAACCATCTGATTTTCCTCGGCGGAGCGCAGTGGAACAGCAATTTTTCTGTGTTCGGTAAACCGTTTGATGATAAGCTGGTATATACATTCCATAAATACTGGACCGCTGCAAGCCGCGAAGTTATTACCGATTATATTGATTACTCAGTAAAATATAACGTCCCCCTTTACTTAGGCGAGTCGGGAGAAAACACTAATGAATGGATTGAGGAATTCCGCATCACCCTGGAAACCGATTCAATCGGCTGGTGCTTCTGGCCATACAAAAAACTGAACAGTACACGCGGTGTGGTTTCAATACCAAAACCGGCAGAGTGGGATTCCATTGCTGCATTCGCTGATTCATTTGATGTTTCGTTCTCATATATCAGAGAAAACAAACCTTCCCGCGGACTCATTCAAAGAGCATTTTCCGAATATATGAATAATCTCAAATTAAAAAATTGTTCCGTTAACGATGCATACCTGAAAGCATTGGGCATGCACTCTCCGGGTAAAAAATAGTAGCTATGACCGTTTCCCAGTTTCCTAAATTTCTGCTTATTTACTGCATCGTTTTTTCTTCTCAGCTCTTTGCACAAAATTATAATGAAGTTGTTGCCAGTGCAGGTAAAGAAAAAATAACTGTTAAGGATTTCCTTTTTAGATATGAGCTTTCCCCCTTTATCACCCATAAATCCGGCGGGGACCCATATGAACAAAAGCAGGATTTCCTCTACTCCATCCTTGCGGAAAAACTATGGTATCTGGAAGCCCGTGAAAAAGGAATTGAATCATCAGACCTGTTTCAATTTTATTACAAACCTATTGAAGATATTCACCTTCGTGATGCATTGTTCAAACTTGAAGTACTCGATAAAGTTAAACTGAGCGCACAGGAAGTATCTGATGCAATTAGCATTGCCGGTATAACCCTGAAAACACTGGTGGTTTCCTCCCATGATTCTTCACTCATCTCCCGTATTGCCGCAGATTTGCATTCCGTTCCGGCAGAGAAACATGACTCCATTTTGGGGCAGTATATATCACTGGAAGTTACCCTTAACCCTTTTATTATCGTGCCCGGAACACTCCGCGATGCAGAAACCGAACAATATCTTTTCCACCTGAACGGAGTAGTAACAAAACCAATCCGCAGTGAGATGGGTTGGACTCTTTTTATCATTAAAGAGAAAAGCTCAAGCCCGGTGGATATTACTGATAAAAAGACAACTGACGGCATCAAAGAAATTGTTAAAAACCGGAAAATCTTTGAGCGCGCCGGTCAGTACATGCAGCAGCTGTTGGGGTCTTCGATAATAGCAATTGATGAAACTGCTTTCCGCATTGCAGCTCAGGCAGCAGCAGAACGGGTGGCGGTGGGATTTCCAACCTCGGCAGATACAACCCAGAATAAGTATATATTATCTGACAGCGACTTTAAATTAATCCTGAGCGAATTGAGTACAGAACAGTCTTCCGCTGTACTGTTCTCTATTGGTAAAGAAAATTTTACCGTCCGCAGTTTTCTGGCACAAATCGCTTTTGATGAGCCCCTTTTTACAACACCCAAAAGAGAATACGTTTTTGCCAAACTGAACACACTCGCTAAAAATTTTGTACAAAATCAGGTTCTTACGCTTGAAGCAAAAAAACGAGGGCTCAACAATCTTCCTGCAGTGCAGTCTGACCTTGCCAAATGGAAGGAAAGTCTTCTCGCTCAGATTCTGAAAATCAGTTATCTTGATTCGGCACGGATATCCGATGTTGAACTTGATTCATATATAAATAATGATATGGCTGCGGACAAAGATTTGATATATATAAATCTCCGTCTGTTAACCCTCCCCCGGCTTACGGAAATTGAAGATGTACTCCGGAAACTAAGTGCGGGCACTTCATTTGAACAGCTTACACTTCAGTATGGTAAAACAGATCCGCTGGTTAACGATTCCGGGGTAACAGGACTTATGCCCGTGGCTGCTCTCGGCAACATCGGAACCATTGCTGCAAACCTTCCTCTGAATGATCTTTACGGTCCTGTTAAAAGAGATGACGGCTACTCCCTCTTTATGGTTACTGAAAGACGCAGCAATTCCGATAGTTTACCGGCTGATATACAAAAGCAAAAAGAACAAGTCCGCTCGTTTTTAATGCAGAGAAAACTGAACAGTGTTATTTCCGGCCATACGTTAAAACTTGCGGCAAAATACAGTGCAGTTATTAATGAAAAAGTTTTTAGCGGTATTAAAACAACCGGCATACATATGTTCACGCACCGGCTTATGGGCTTTGGCGGAAAGATAGCTGCTATTCCCCTGCTTGATAACTGGGCAGACTGGATTGATATTCCCCAATTCCGGCAGGTTCTTCTCCCCTGATTGCCGTATTAACAGACTGCTCCGCAGCTAACCGGCGCATTGCCTGCATACTGCTGCGGTTATTAAAATAATAAATGAATGTTATCATTATCATAACTTCCCTAATCACAACCCGCACAGCGTTCTCCAAACCCCTGTAAATAGCCCTTATTCTGCACTCTTTTGTGGTACGCTAATTGCAATCCTATAGTAGTGTCGTGCATTCTTCCCCTTTTACTATAGGACCTGATGAAATTTGTTACAATATTTTTTTTGATTTCTGCTATTACATCAACGCTGATGTTTTCTCAAAATGTCACCGTCGGTACCGGCAGTTATGGAACTGTACTTCCTTCAGGTACCGTGGGTCCGCAGTACGCTTCCGGCGCGCCTGTTTTTCCGAAAGTTTCAAACACCTTTAACAAACCCCCGCAGACATGTGATTATTGGACAAGTCTTATCTTTCCTTTTTATGGAGATAATCACTCTAATAATATCTTCGCTCATCCGCTTAACTTTCGCGCAAAAGCAAATGGTTTGCAGATAGGGCATACTCTTACACCGGTCTTTGCAGCGCAGGATTATCTTTTTCCATTTTCACAGCAATTAACAGTTGGTGTGAGTGGATTAAATGTTACTAAAACTGTTGCTGATGATTATGGTGACTGGACTGTTACCGCTTTGTGGGATGACGGTGTGCGTACCATGCGTGCAACCATGGGGCATGGACTCCCTTTCGTTTACTTCACGATATCAGGCGGTTCTGCATCAATTACTACATCTGCTTCCCCGGTTATCTGGCATAATCAAAACGGAGTGCTCGGTTTAACCATTGAAGGAAGGCATTACGGAATTTTTGCTCCGGATAGTTCAATATGGACAGGGACAACAAACTTATCATCGTCTCTCAACGGAAAGAATTATTTTTCTGCTGCGCTCCTGCCTGACAACACTCCTGCAACTTTGGAATTCTTCCGCAAACATGCGTATGCTTTTGTTACCGGCAGCACCGTCACCTGGCATTATGACAGGCAAAACTCAAAACTGCACACTGATTTTATATATACCACTGAACTGAAAGAATCCCGCAACGGCAACCTCAATCAAACACTCACAGCACTCTACCCCCATCAGTGGCAGAATTCATCTAACCCGCTGACTTCATACACATACATATCGGTTGCCGGTACTATGAAGCTTTTCGAGGGAAATCAATTCAGTACCACGCTTGCATACGAAGGTGTTCTTCCGGCTCTTCCGGATGAAGGTATATATAACAAAGCAGATTTATTACAGATGGTAACTGCAATTACCTCCGAGACGCTCCCCTCTTCGGGTGATAATTCCGGTACATATTGGAACGGCAAACTCATTGCGCGCTTTGCACATTTAGTTTCAATTGCCGATCAGCTTGGTGCTGTTACTCAGCGGGATTATTTCCTTTCACAGATAAAAACACGGCTTGAGGAATGGTTTACCGCCGGCGGCCCGCAAAGCTATGTATATAACTCATCTTGGAAAACCCTGACCGGCTACCCGGCAGAGTATGGTTCAGACAACCAGATAAATGATCACAATTTTCATGCAGGGTACCACATTATGGGCGCTGCGGTTGTTGCACAATATGACCCAACCTGGGCTGCTCAGCAGAACTGGGGCGGAATGGTTAATCTTTTAATTAAAGACTGCAACAACTGGGACCGCTCAGATACACGCTTCCCATTTCTCCGGGCTTTTGATGCTTACGCAGGCCACTCCTGGGCTTCAGGCCATGGTGATTTTGGTGACGGAAACAATGAAGAATCCAGCTCTGAAGCAATGAATTTTGCAACGGCTGTTATTCTCTGGGGCACCATTACCCGGCAGGACAGCATCCGGGATCTCGGTATATATCTTCATGCAACTCAGCGCAGTGCTATAGAGCAGTATTGGTTTGATGTGGATAATATCAACTTTCCCGCATCATACTCTTACAAAGGATTAGGTATGGTGTGGGGTGCAAAAGGCGTTCACTCCACCTGGTTTGGTGCTAACCCGGATTTTATCCACGGCATTAACATGCTCCCTTATAACGGCGGTTCCTTTTATCTCGGGCGCAAACCTGAGTATGTTCAGTCACTCCATACTGAAATTATCACGGAGCTGAACGGCCAGGCACCAACGTGGAAAGATATCATCTGGAAATATCAGGCGTTTTTTGACCCTGCAGCTGCCATGGCTGCCTTCTTTGCCGATACTGCATATATACCCGAAGCCGGCGGATCCAAAGCACATACCTATCATTGGCTCGGTAATATGAAGAATATGGGCAGGCAGGATATAACCGTAACCGCTGATGTTCCCGCGTATTCAGTTTTCAAATCTGCCGCAGGCCATAAAACATATATTGCGTACAATCCAAATCCTGATTCCCTGACCGTAAACTTTTCAGATGGATACACCATGCGCGTCGCTCCGCGCAAGATGCGCTCGGGCAGCACCTCTCCCGTTAATCTGAATGCACCTGTGGTGATTCTCGCAACTGACAAGACAAAAGGTAAAAAACCTTTGAGAGTTAATTTTTCCGGCAGCCGCAGCTATGACAGAAACGGTTCCCCGTTAACATTCCATTGGAACTTTGGCGATGGATCATTTGCGTACTCTGCTGATACACTGCATATATATACGGTACCCGGTACATACAGGGCGGTATTATCTGTTACGAATCTTACCGGTTTAACATCCACAGACAGCGTATTAATTGAGGTGCTTGGCAACGGCACACCGTTCACCGGGGCTCCTGCAGTAATACCCGGATTAATACAGGCAGAAAATTTTGATCTCGGAGGTCAAGGCATTGCGTATCACGATGTAAACGCTAATAATATAGGACTTGCTTACAGACCAAATGAAGGTGTGGATATTGAGCCGTCTTCCACTCAGGGGTATGATGTGTACTGGATGGTACATACTGAATGGCTGGAATACACCATCAGTTCGCCTGTAGATACTGTGTATGATATCAGCTCCTATGTGGCTACAGTCCCCGGCTTCGGTTATTTCCGCCTTCTCATTAATAATGTTGATGTCAGCGGTAAAAAATTTGTTACAAATACCGGCGGTTTTCAGAACTGGCAGCCGGTAACCGTTCAGGGGGTCCGCATTCCGGCAGGAACCTCAATTCTCAGGTTTGAAGTAGGCACAGATGTTATATCTGAAATTAACAACTGGCTGTTCAGCTTAAATTATTTTCAGGTACAATATTCCACCGTTACATCAGGCGGAGGCGGTATAAGCGCTCCTCTCGATTTTTCAGTTTCACAAAACTTCCCGAATCCGTTCAATCCCTCAACATCAGTTGATTATATACTGCCAAAAGAATCGGCAGTATCCGTAAAATTATATAATGTTCTGGGACGTGAACTTGGCGTGTTCGTAGACGAAATTCAAAGCGCCGGTTCAAGAAGGGTTGTTTTTAACCTGGAAGATCTGCCGAGCGGTATATATGTTTACCGGCTTAGTGCGGAACCGACCGACGGAAGCAAACCATATTCAGCAATTCATAAAATGACGCTGCTGAAATGACAACAGATTTTACAACACAATGTTTCTTATGTATTGTCCGGATAAATATATATAACTCCGACAATTATGTATCGAAAAAGGATGACCGTTTATCCGGGCACCCGTATCTTATAAATAACTTACTTTCCAAAAAACTAATGGAGTCCTTATGAAAAACCCAAAGGTACATTTTTCCTTTGCTGCAATTATTCTTGCAGTGGTTTTCTTCTCGTTCGGCCAAACTATGGCACAGGCACCAACACTGCCGCTGGATTTTGAATCCACCACGGTTAACTACGCATTTACCGATTTTGACGGCGGCGCTGCTACCAAAATAGCCAACCCGCAAATCGGCGGTATTAACACAAGCGCTAATGTTGCGCGCATGATTAAAAATGCCGGCCAGCACTGGGCAGGTTCTTATCTAACACTTGCCTCGCCGATTAATTTTTCCACCAACAAAACCTTTAAAGTTAAAGTTTTTATGCCAAGAGTTGGTGCAAAACTTTTATTAAAGGTTGAGAACTTAACTAATCCTGCTGTAAATTTTGAAAAAGAAGCTACAGGTACCGTTGCTAATGGATGGGAAGAACTTACGTTTGATTATTCATTAATCAATGCAGCAAATGAATATTCAAAAGTTGTTTTTATTTTTGATCTTGGTACTGTCGGTTCAGGCGGCGCTAATTTTACCTATCTGTTTGATGATGTAAAACTGGTTGCAGGCACCACACCGCAGGATACAACTCAGATGAACCTTCCGGTTACCTTTGATGTAAGCTGGATCAACTACGGATTGGTTGGTTTTGAAGGTGCTGAAAACTCTACAATTGTTGCCGACCCAACCAATGCCACTAACAAAGTTGCCAAAGCTGTTAAATCTGCAACAGCACAGCCATGGGCCGGTACTACCGTTACCGCTGTAGTCGGCGGTATTCAGACAGGTTTCCAGAACAAAGTTCCATTTACCGCATCTGAAAAAAGAATGAACATCCGCGTTTGGACTCCTCATGCTCCTATTCAGGTACGCCTTAAGGTTGAAGACTATTCAAATCCAACCATCTCCTGCGAAACTGAAGCAACAGCAACCGTCGCTAACGGATGGCAGACCCTTACATTCAATTTTGAGAATCCTGTTGCGGGAACCCCTCCACTTAATCTTGCAAACTTTTACAACAAAGCTTCCATCTTCTTTAACTTTGGCGTTAACGGCGCAACAGCAGGTGAAAGAACCTATTACTTTGATGATGTAAAATTCGGCGGATTTATTGTTCCTGTTGAATTGACTTCATTTGCTGCAAACAGCATCAACGGTTCTGTTGTTCTTAACTGGTCAACCGCTACGGAAACCAACAACATGGGCTTTGAAGTTGAAAGAAGTTCTGATAATGTTACTTTCTCTACCGTAGCATTTGTTAACGGATATGGTACCGTAACAGAAACCAAAAACTACACATATACTGATAATGTATCTGCCGGAACCTATTCATATAGACTGAAACAGGTTGATTTTGACGGTTCCTTTGCATATTCACAGACTGTTGAAGTTGATTTGACCCCATCTGAATTTAATCTGTCACAGAATTTCCCTAATCCGTTTAACCCTGAAACAAAAATTAATTACTCCGTACCAGCCCGTTCCTACGTCGCTATCACCTTATATAATATATCGGGCAGTGAAGTAAAAACACTGGTCAGCGGATATATGGAAGCAGGCACACACTCAGTAGTTCTTAATGCTAGTGAACTGCCAAGCGGCGTGTATTTCTATAAAATGACTTCCGATAATTTTACTGCAGTAAAGAAACTAACTTTACTGAAGTAATATACGCCTCCCATAAACGTATAAAACCCCGGTTGTATCGCCGGGGTTTTTTATTTATACGCAGTTAATACTTTTTTTTAAGCGCCGTTCATGCTCAGCACCACGCCGCCGCCTTTAGTGCCCGATTCATAATAACGGTGCGCTTCCGGGGCCTGTTCCATGGGGAAAACCTTATCAACCACTGCCTTTATTTTACCCTGACTGACAAAACTGCTTACCGTTTCCAGCCGCTCTTTGGAGTCGCCGCTTAATATACATTTTACTTTTCTCCCTCCGGTAATGGAAGTTGCCAGCATCTGAAATAACTTGTCCGATTTAAAACTGACCGGCATATATACGCCGTTTGGCGTGAGCGAATCCCGCAAATCGGGGAAGTTGTATCTCCCCAATATATCCATAATCAAATCATACTGCTTTCCGTTTTTACGGAAATCTTCCTGTTTATAATCAATCACATAGTCTGCTCCGAGAGTTTTAACCATAGCTGCACTGCTGGCTCCGCAGACAGCGGTGACTTCAGCATTATAAAGCTGTTTCACCAGCTGCAATGCACCGGAACCTATCCCCCCGCTTGCGCCCAGTATCAGCACCTTGCCGCCTTCCTTTAATCCGGATTTTTCCAGCAG
>CAYYJL010000041.1:0-11107 GCA_964472245.1 uncultured Ignavibacteriaceae bacterium
GCTTTCAAAAGAAATGATGCTGCTGATTGCCGGATATGAAACTTTGATGCAGGATGAACCGGTTTCTAAAAACTCAGTTCTGATCCGCGAGGAAATCGTATTGCCTCTTTTAGTCATACAGCAATATGCACTTCAGAAAGTGGCAGGAAACTCTGATAAAAAATCTGTCTACGAAAAAATCATCGAACGCTCTATGTACGGCAACATCAACGCCAGCAGGAATTCTGCTTAATATCATGAAGATAAATACTAAACTTTTGATGATCTCCTCAGCCGTATTGCTGACCGCCTCGGGTCTGGCTCTTACGTTTTTTCCGTTAGAAATTGCTCTCTATTTTCATTTCCCGGTAACCACAGTCTTATTCCTTCAACTGACCGGAGCAATGTATTTCTCATTCGGGATAATGAACTGGAGTATCCGGCAGGGGGCAATCGGCGGAATTTATAACCGTCCCATTGTGATGGCCAATGTTACCCATTTTCTGATAGGCAGTCTGGCATTCATTAAATATCTGGCCAAAAGCGGCGATTCCGGCAGTTTTTTATTACCTGCAATTATCTATGCACTTTTTGCCCTGTTATTCGTGATTGTCCTCTTTACCAACCCGGGAAAAGCAGAATCGTAAAGAAATAAAACAGAATTTTATTGTCGGATATTGACTAATTAAGGTAAAATAGCTACATTTATAGTTCTGTTAGAAAAAATTCCGCGATAGCTCAATGGTGGAGCATTCGGCTGTTAACCGAAGGGTTGCAAGTTCGAGTCTTGCTCGCGGAGCCAAAAGCCCTGATGAAAATCGGGGCTTTTCAGTTTTAAACACATAGTTGCACGTTCCCCGACATGTCGGGACGGAGCCAAAGGCCTCAGAGAAATCCGGAGCTTTTTGTTTCAATTCTCATGGCACTTATGCCAACGAACTGCACTGCACCATTCTTTAGACCTCAAGCTGGACCGGAAAGTGGCACAAGAAAGAACGGCTGTTATTAACTATACCAAGTCTCATCCCAAAGAAGGGTACTGGCTGCTTACTTACATGATGGTTGATGAGGATGTTGTATACTGCTCTCCGAGCACTTTTTACAGTATATTAAAACATTAAGGACTGTATATATAAATGGCATCAGGTATAATCTTTTACTAAAGTTTCCGGATTACAAAACAAGGATAATAATTGAGAGTGGCTCACAATATATCAGCAGGGATTCTGTCCGTTTTATTAAATTAGCAGATCCAGAACATCTCCACATAACAGTAAAATATCCGCAGAGCAACGGCAAGATAGAAAGGTATCACGGGACTATACAAAACGAATGTATCGGGAAAACGGCATTGCTCTTTATAAAAACTTCATTAAGCAGAACTTAAAGGAAAAATGCCAAAATCTGCATGAAGTACCAATTCTGTTTACCCGGCAATATTTCATTTGATAGTGAAGCAGTACAATCCTACAAATATGCTATAATCCGGCAATTTATATAACTCACAAAAGTGCTGGCTTAGAAAAATAAATTTTCGGACAATGTGCAACATCAAACTATATCTTTTTTTATTCTTTCGAACTCTTCTTTAGAAATTTCATTTTTTGCATACCGTTTTTTCAATATATCTAAGGCAGATTCGCCAGAAACAATATTCCGATTAGAACAATTCTGACTGGTGTATCTAAGCATTAAAAAACCATGAGAGCAATTATTGCAATCCAGAATATCCAGCCAAAGCCCATACCACCCATAAATCCATCGTGAAACATAACTTCTCCGTGTATATATTTTTTATTAAACAAAACAGACCATTACTAAAACCGATCTAAGTCATCATGCCTTACTTCATAACCGAAAATAAGTGTCGGTTTGAAACCATTAATTTGAAAAATGATTCAGCATCCACTTATAATTGATCATAACCGAATTCATATCCCCAACCATAGAATTCAGCTTTTTTTGCGCTGAAGAATCTTTCATCATTTCCTGATTACTAATCATCTTATCCATTTGACTCAACATAATATCTATGTTCTTGCCCATAACATTCATATTATTCATGAGAGCTACTGACTCTTTAGTGTGCATCATATGTCCCATATTTTGATTCATTTCATTCATAATAGTATTCATTTGGGAATTCATATCTTTCATATCTGACATCATTTGGGGCATATCTTTAATACCACCGGGCATCATTCCCTGCGCAGTATTCATCGACTCATCATTTACAGGTGTGGTTTTATCTTGATTTTCGATTTTATCTATAGCAGTTTGATTGTTTTCCTTTACTTCATTTTGACAGCCGGTTGAAAATAAAAACGCCAATATTGTTATTGACGATATAATAAAATATCTGGTTCTCATTCCTATTCTCCTAGGTTTATAAATACTCATTGATTTTGGTAATTACATGGTATGAGCCATAAATACGGGGTGGAAAAAAGAGAGTTCTATTTTTCCTCTAAAGGGCATCAACCGGATAAATTTAAGAATCTTTGACGCGTAAGGTGTTTTTAAACTCTTTACGATTATAAAATCCTTTTTCCAACGTCGTCATGTCATAAGTATCATCCTTAATATAATGGCGGAACAAAACGAATTCGTAATCACGGTCAATGACTGCTCCCTTATTAATTCGTTTAGCCATAGCAAACGTTTTATAATTTATTTCATTCGTCATTACTTTTTGCTGCACTTTATTCAATCGCACCATTCCAATTGGCACAATAAGGTGTTCATCACCGTCCCTGTTTAAGAAACCGTGAACGCCCTCACTTGCAGGAACCTGGTATGTATTGTATCCTGCTTCAATTAAGGATTCATCAACTTCTACATCAAGATAGACAACACGTTCCTCCTTCTTATTAACCAGCAAGCTGGCTACTTTTCCTACAGTTCGATTCTCAGCATCAATAACATCCCATCCTCTTACATCTTGGTAGTCAGCTGCAACTTCATAATCCGGAAGTTCTTCCAGATAGAACAGAATTTTATTATTTTCAGACATGGTCTTTATTCCTTTGTAAATTTTTAGTTCATTTTTTGCAGTAAATCTGCTGCTTTATGAAAGTAGTTTTTTACTTCATTTTTTTGATTAAGCGTAAGTATTTCCGGCTTTATTGATTCTGATGCGGCTTTTAATTCCGAAACTTCATTATTCAATCCCGGATATTTGGACTGCTGTAGATTTTGCAGAACCCCGGTTAAAATATCAGTCGCGTTTCTAATTGTATCTGCATGGGTATTCACGAGCGGCTTTTGGGTAATCACTTTAGCATTATCCCTCACTCTGCCCAAATCAGCCAATATTTCATAGTCAACCTCTTTGGAAATTGCTTCTATAGCTGTAACCAGCTTTAAAAGTGCTTCACTGGTATATGCATGACTCAGACTCATTTTGTTTTTTTCATTTCCAACAAAATCTATAAAAGCTAGAACATCTATGTTATTTTCTTTTACGCTCAATAGGTCTTTTTCAATAGTGCCAACAAGTTCATCCGTATCGGGTTTTTCAATATTTCTTGTTGGAGTGTCCTCCAATGTCAGATAATAAATAATCATAGCAGTTACGCCAAGGATTAATAAAACCCAGGGCCACATCACTTTTTTCTTTTCAATTTTAATTTCGGCCATAATAAATTCCTAAGTGTTATCTAGTTTTCAATTAAGATCCTTCATAATGCAACTCCCGGCCCAAGAGCAGGGGGCATAGATCAGGTTTCTTGTTTATGTGTACAAATTGTTTATTTGATATCCGGATTATTCATTTTTCTCAAACAATCCTTTGAGTACATTACCAACACTGTCAATATCACTATTCAGTTGCAGTTTGAACATCTCCCAATTATCATTACCCGCATACCTGTAATCATTTATCATCTTCTGAAATTCGATATTTTTTTGTTCTAATGTGAGAATTTCATTTTGATATTTGGCTTTGAATTTTTTACTGGTTGATTTCATGGCAGTATTGAAATCATCAATATATTTTTGATTAGCATTTATTTTTACTTGAATGTCGTTTTTGAATTGCTGCCATTCCTGTTCAAATTGTGCCTGAGAGTCTACCATATCCTGATTTGCCTGCTCAACTTTTTCTTTGGAATCCACACGGCTATTATCACAACCGGTTAACATTGCCCCCGCTATCAACAGGATAGCTGCCAGGGCGAAATATGTATTTTTCATAACTTTCTTTCGGGAATATTCTTAAATAACTGTATAATATTTTTCTATCCACCAGGTATTACATTTTCGAAATCAGATTGCGTAATTCCTCTTTGGTTTTCCCCAACTTAGTCTGCAATCGTCCCAGTAACTCCTCTTCTTTTCCTTTTTGGAAAAGCAAATCATCATCGGTCAGGTTGGCAAATTGTTGTTTGAGTTTGCCGGCTACTTCGTTCCAGTTGCCTTTGATAACTAATGTATTCATCTTGTATCTCCTTTAAATGTATTACTGATATAGTATGTGGAAACTTTATTTTTCCATAAGTATGATATAAAGTATTACAGCATCATTCAATCGTTCAAAAGAATGAAAAGAGAACTACATCTACCGGTGTAGGTGTCTTTAGCTTTTATTACACAAATATTTTGCTGTTTTTGTGAATAGTGTTTTTCCGGTTACCAGACGGATTAAAAAGAAAATCTCAGAAACCTGAATTTAGTTTTAGTAATTCGCTCTTGGTCCTGGCAGGTCTATGTTGCAATTGTCCCATCAATACGTTTTCCTTCCCCTTTTTGGAAAGGGAATCATCACGAGTTATTTATCCGAATTGACGTGTCATTTTACCTGCCACAAAATTCGATATACTTTCATTATAAGAGAATTCAATGCAGTTCTCCTTCTTTATGGTAACTATTTTGTTAAGATTCGTTTCTTCAGAATTGCAAAAACGTGATAACAACGAGTTGCTTTTTTATCAATAGCCCGTCAGATTGAACAGTGGACTACATCTTATATTTTTTTAGAAACAATATTTATATAGCAGACAAGATGAAAAGTCATATTTCTTGCTTTTTTGGGTTACTGCGTATAATTGTTATTTCTACCAAATGTTCTTTCAAATCATTAAACAGGCGAATAAAAGTATCATCTGCTTCCGCACCATCAACCTTTATTTTTGACTCCGCTACAGGTCCCTGCTTTTGCTGAATATTGATTTTATATTTTGTTTCCCTGTATATATAGTCTATTTTATAGGATTCCCAGTCATCAGGGATACATGGCTTAATAAACAATTTGTCAGCTTCAAGTTTCAGACCCAGCAGGGATTCTGTTATAAGTCTGTATAGCCATCCGGCAGAACCTGTATACCAAGTCCATCCGCCTCGACCGGTATGTGGTGCAACAGCATAAACGTCGGCTGCAACCACATATGGCTCTACCTTATATGTTTCAATTCCATCTTGGGACTTTCCGTGGTTTACCGGATTTATTATTGTGAAGAGTTCCCAGGCACGTTTACTATCCGATAAATCCGCAAATGCCATGGCTGCCCAGATAGCCGCATGTGTATATTGGCCGCCATTTTCTCTTACTCCGGGAACGTATCCTTTTATATAGCCGGGATTTAAATCTGACTTGTCAAATGGTGGATTTAAAAGTTGAATCAACTGATTTTTCCTTTGGACAAGATGTTTATCCAGAGCATTCATTGCAGTGTATGAATGATGTTTCTCGCCAGCACCGGAGAGAACAGACCAACTTTGTGCTATAGAATCAATTTTACATTCCTGATTACTCTTTGAACCCAGCGGTGTGCCGTCATCAAAATACGCACGACGGTACCATTCACCATCCCAGCCATTCTTTTCTAAATTCTGAGCCAGAATAACTGCTGCACGCTCAATTTGTTCGACAAAGTGGTTATCTCCTTTTGCACCTGCAACTTTTATAAACTCTGTCAATACTTGATGCAGGAAAAAACCCAACCAAACACTTTCCCCTTTACCTTCCTTACCGACCAGATCCATTCCGTCGTTCCAGTCACCACTACCGATTAACGGTAAACCGTGCTCACCAAACTTAAGAGCTCTTTGTATAGCCCGGACACAATGCTGATATAAACTATCGTTTTCATCTGACCTGTTAGGAAGATCGTAGTAAGAGTCATCTTCTTTATTTACCGCCCGGCCTTCAAGATAATTTATTCGTTCTTCTAAAATGCCCGTATCCCCGGTGCCCAGCACATAACGGCTTGTGGCCAATGGCAGCCATAAGAAATCGTCAGAACAATGGGTCCTTACACCGCGGCCGGATGGCGGATGCCACCAATGTTGTGCATCCCCTTCCTGAAATTGGCGGCTTGCGCAGAGCAGTAAATGTTCTCTTAAAATGCCTGGCTTAGTATGCAATAGTGCCATAACATCCTGTAACTGATCACGGAATCCGAACGCACCACCTGACTGATAATAACCGCTCCTCGCCCAAATTCGGGAAACTAAAGTTTGATACAATAACCAACCGTTCGTAAGTACATTTAAGGAAGCATCGGGTGTATTAACCTGCACTGCTCCAAGAGTTTTATTCCAATACTCGTGAACTTCTTTTAGTGCAAGCCGGGATGCATTTGATCCATTGAACCGTTTAACGAGTTTTCGTACTTCATCGTAATTGTTTCCCGCACCAAGTTTGAACACAATCTCAATTTCTTCCCCATCCTCCAACTGGAAAGGTACCTGAATCGCAGCACAAGGGTCTAATCCCGCACCTGTCTTACCGGACAGATGGGAATTATTTAACGCTGCCGGATTTTGTAGTGTTCCATTTCGTCCAAGAAACTCAGTACGGTCACAAGTGTATGAATCTGGTGTCTTATCCGTATAAAAAAAGGCAACCTGATTGGAAAATTCCTGATTGTATGAATTTCTTGCACAGAGTGCGCCACTAACAGCATCCACTTCGGTTATAACGTGCATTACCGATTTTGGCTTTAAATCCCCCAATATCAGTTCCACATATCCTGTTGCAGAAAGTTTTTTCAGTTTGCCGGAGTCATTCCGGATTTTCAAAACTGAAAATTTTATTGGTGCATCCAATGCAATATATACCCATAGTTCAGACCATATATCTCCCTCTGAATGTTCAAAAACACTATAACCAAAACCGTGGCGCGTGTTATAACTTCCAACGCCACGCTTTGGCAATGGGGTTGGTGACCAAAAATATCCCGTTTCTTCATCACGAATGTAAAAGGATTCACCGCTTGAATCACTCACCGGATCGTTATTCCACGGTGTAATTCGGAATTCATGTGCATTCTTACTCCATGTATAGGTCGGTCCGCTCTCAGATACAATTGAGCCATAATTTTGGTTTGCAAGCACGTTTATCCACGGAGCCGGAGTTACATTATTACCGTTAGTCATGATTATATATTCACGTCCGTCAGGTGTGAACCCGCCGTATCCGTTAAAGAAAATCAGATCATCTCGTAACAGTTCTGAGTCTTCATGTTGTATCACTTGGTGGGTGTGAGTCTTCCTTAAACGCAATACTGAAAATTCTTTTCGCCTGATGCGATTAGCTTGTGAATCAAGAGTCCCGTGTTTATCGGAAATGATAATGCGTGCTGCGGTCTGAATCAGAATACGATCTTCATCAGAAATTTGATCTGATTGCCGCAGGAACACTCCTCCCGGTTTATCAATATAGTTGGCCTCCGCACTTGAAGCAATTACCCTTAATATCTGTTCCTGGAGCTGTTGTCTGTAACCGGCGTGATCTTCATTCCAGATTACCAGATCAACAGACAATCCTTTCATTCTCCAATAAGCATGTGCCTTAATCATCTGAATTACCAGTTTGATATTAGACTGATCCTCAATCTGCAAAAGAACGATTGGCAAATCTCCGGAAATAGAATAGGCCCATAGACCGGATTGTCCTCTGCGATTTTTTATAATAATGCCTGATTCTGCACGAAGCAATGAATTAGGATATATAACTGAATTTGCAAGACGGCCGTAAAGTTGCGCATCGGCTTCGGTTGCATTTATTTGTCTAAGAACAACTTGACTATGTGTCCACGCAAGTTCAAAAATTCGATTTGCCAGCCGTCTATCCTGATATTTATCAATAAGACTGAGAACTTTTTTTCGTGTCTCACCTACCCCAAAAATCATATCTATCGTAGCCGTTTCGTCCGGTTCGAGTATGATGTTGTACCTTATAGAAACAATAGGGTCCAACACCGAACCTTCGCTGTTAGTAAGCGGTCTTATATCTTGCATGGCCTGAGGAGAGTGCAGGTTATTTCCACGTCCGATAAATTGAAGCCGGTCAGTCTCAAAGGAAACTGCCTGAATATTTGCACCGCGCACCGACATCAGATGGAACATCCAGAGAGTCTGGTCTTCATTGGAACGAGGTCTGCGCGTACACAGAATTGCTTGCCGCTACCGGATTATCTCGGTCTGAACAAACAGATTGCTGAATGCAGGATGTAAGGCGTCGGAAGCAGGCAGTGCAAGCACAATTTCTGCGTAACTTGTAATGTCTATCACCTTTTGAGTTCTTGAATGATTGGTCAGATGAATGCGGCGAAGTTCGGCATCATCTTCAGGTGAAACCACAATCTCGGTATGCATATCCAAATTCTGATCCCGCCGGTGAAATTCTGCGTGCCCTTCAGAAAAAACAGCTTCATATTTCGTTGATCGTTTAAGAGTTGGCTGATGCGTTGCAGACCAATACTCCTTGCTCTCCAAATCACGTATATAACAAAATGTTCCCCAGTTATCGCACGTACTGTCCTCCCGCCAACGCGTGACCGCAATATCTTTCCATCGGCTATAACCCCCTCCGGCACTTGTAATCATAACATTGTATGTGCCATTGGACAGCAATTGCACTTCCGGAATTGCAGTGTCAGGATTGGTTATTTTACGCATCGGTATATCAGAAATAATTGATTCCGTATTCACATCGGAAAGCCCTGCAGTATGCACATTAAAAAATGTTGCCTTAGGTATTCTCTCCTGAAGCAACAACATAGTTGCCTCAAACGACAGGTCTGACTCAAACCTCTTTTGCATTGGCCTATCTAAAATCTGGTAGGCAAGAGAAAGAAGAATCATACCTTCGTGATGGGCCATGAATGATTTTATAACCACGCTTGATTTTCCGCGGGGCATTCGAGATACTGTGTAGTCCACTGCTTCGTATAATCCATACTCCCCTACCAAACCAAGTGAAGCGAATCGCTGGAGATTTTTGCATGCCTCTTCCGGATCCACCATTAGTGCCAGCGCAGAAGCATATGGTGCTATAACCAAATCCTCTGCCAGTCCCCGTTTTAATCCCAATCCCGGAACCCCAAATGCACGGTACTGATAATTGAGGTTAACATCAGTAGTGTTGTAACCCGATTCAGAAATCCCCCAGGGAACTCCTCTCTGTTTTCCATATTCAATTTGTCTTTTAACAACAGTCTTATACGTCTGATCCAACAACGTGTTTTCGTATGTAGGCATTATTAACAGAGGCATTAAATATTCGAACATAGAACCACTCCAGGATAGGAGGATTGGTTCACCATTTACGGCAGTGAGTGAACGTCCCAAAGCAAACCAGCATTCTTTTGGTAATTGTCCCTGCGCAATAGCTACAAAACTGCTCAATCTTGCTTCGGAGGCAAGTAAATCATAATAACTTGAATCCTGCCTTTTTTCCTCAACATTATAACCAATAGATAATAAGTGTTTTACCCTGTGATAGAGAAAATTGTACTCAAGATTTGAAAATTCATTTGATTGCAGAGCAATATTTTTTATCTCAGCAATCCTTTCTTTTGCGTGCTTGACTGATACATTAACCGAATAATAAAGTTCAACAAGAGTCTCTTTTTTCTCTAGCTTTATTTCCGATGAAATCCAAGTTTCAATAACAGGCAATAATCCTGATTCAAGATTAACCAATTCTTTCAGGGTTGGACAGGCATCATGGCCGGGGAGAAAGTTTATTATATCCTGAGGGAGATTCAGCTTAACCCAGGGTACCAAAAACGTAAACTCATTAATAGCGTTTTGACAATGATTTATCAGGGAATTCAACCATTGCCTTGTTTGATGGTCAGACCTTGCTGATAAATCTCTTTCTATTTCATTAATGGAAAATTTAATTTGATTAAGATTTTTCCAAATTGACAAAAGTGAACCCGGCGGGAAGTTGATAATTGTTTCCAAAACTTTCTGAAGTTGAATAAGTTTGGCATTATCATTTTCTCCCGAAGCATCACTAAGAATTCTCAGTGTATCATTCATCCCCTCAAAAAGTTGTGCTCCAAATATTTTCTTGTTTGGAAGCGCTAAAATACCCTGACGCAAAGTCAACAATGCACCCGCAAGGTTTCCACTGTCAACAGATGAAATATAGAGCGGCCTCAGCGGCAATAAAGTTTGAGTGTCATACCAGTTGAAAAAATGTCCTTTATGCCGTTCAAGAGTATCCAGTGTTTTAAATGTCTTCGATGTACGGACAATAAGCTCACCGGTAAGTATATATCCAAAGTCATAAGCAGATAAGTTCGCAAGCAGCGCTAAACCTATGTTGGTGGGTGAGGTCCTATGTGCAATCACAGCAGCGGGATTTTCCTGAAAGTTATCCGGGGGGAGCCAGTTATCATCAGCCCCGACAAAAGTTTCAAAGTAAGACCACGTCTTACGTGAAAGATCCCGTAAAAATAGTTTCTGAGAAATTGTCAATCTGGCCACCCGGCGTATCAGCGGCCGACCAATCCACCATGTAATTGTGGGAGATGCAGCCCAAAGCAAAAGTACCGGTATAGCAACAATCGGCAAAATAATCTGTGAAGATGCGAAATAACCTATCGTTACTATAACGATGAACGTGGAAATCCACATTGTTTTATATGTAGCGAAATGGCTGTTGTATTTTTTGTTTCCGTAAAGATTAGGCGGATTCCATTCCAGAAGTCTTCGGCGGGATATCAGCATTCTCCAGAGAACCCGGATAATTGCATCCTGACAGAACAACGCTTCGTAGGGAAGTGTTACAAGAGTAAAAACTGCCTGGGCAAAATGTATTCCGCTGGACCGGGCTGAAGCTACAATATGCTGACGGAACAACATCTCTTCCGGTTTCTTGAATAAATTGTGT